>NZ_JBEYYJ010000016.1:0-195216 GCF_040645475.1 Streptomyces sp. NPDC046759
GCTGGTCACCGTCGACAACGACGCCGTGGTGATCACGGGGGTGAAGCTCGGGACCCTAGGTCCCGGCCACCCCGGCGGCGTCTTCACGGTCATCACAAGAACGCCGGAGGGCCCGCAGCACGAGCATGCTGCGGGCCCTCCGGCGATGGCGTACCGGGCGGCTATGCCTGGTCCCGGCGCAGGGACGGCTTGAGCTCCTTCAGCCGGCCCAGCAGACCGTTGACGAACGAGGGCGACTCGTCCGTCGAGAACTCCTTCGCCAGCTGCACCATCTCGTCCAGGACGACGGCGTCCGGGGTCTCGTCGACCCAGATCAGCTCGTACGCGCCCAGCCGCAGGATGTTGCGGTCCACGACCGGCATCCGGTCGAGCGTCCAGCCGACCGCGTACTGGGCGATCAGCTCGTCGATGCGCTTCGCGCGTACCGCGTAGCCCTCGACCAGCTGCATCGTGTACTCGCTGACCGGAGGCTGCCGGGTGTCGGACCGGGACAGCCGGACCCAGTCCGCGAGGACCGTCAGGACGTCGGCGCCGCGCTGGTCGCCCTCGAAGAGGATCTGGAAGGCGCGCTTGCGGGCCGTGTTGCGGGCAGCCACGGTTAGCTGTTCACCCGGCCGAGGTAGTCGCTCGTACGGGTGTCGACCTTGATCTTCTCACCGGTGGTGATGAAGAGCGGGACCTGGATCTGGTGACCGGTCTCCAGGGTGGCCGGCTTGGTGCCGCCGGTGGAGCGGTCGCCCTGGACGCCCGGCTCGGTCTCGGCGATGACGAGCTCGACGGCGGCCGGCAGCTCGACGAAGAGCACCTCGCCCTCGTGCTGCGCGACGGTGGCGGTGAAGCCCTCGATCAGGAAGTTCGCGGCGTCGCCGACGGCCTTCCGGTCGATGTGCAGCTGGTCGTAGGTCTCCATGTCCATGAAGACGAAGTACTCGCCGTCCATGTACGAGAACTGCATGTCGCGCTTGTCGACAGTGGCGGTCTCGACCTTGACGCCGGCGTTGAAGGTCTTGTCGACCACCTTGCCGGACAGCACGTTCTTCAGCTTGGTGCGCACGAAGGCCGGGCCCTTGCCGGGCTTGACGTGCTGGAACTCGACGACGGACCAGAGCTGGCCGCCTTCGAGCTTGAGCACCATGCCGTTCTTGAGGTCGTTCGTGGAAGCCACGGTTGCGGAATCTCCTGGACTGACGTACGACCCCGGCGCACGCCACTGCCTAGAGGGCGAGCAGCTCCTTGGTCGTGATGGTGAGTAGCTCGGGACCGCCGTCCGCCTCGGGGCGCACGACGAGCGTGTCATCGATCCGGACACCGCCCCGGCCCGGGAGGTGGACCCCCGGTTCGACGGTGACCGGCACGCAAGCGTCCAGTTTACCCATGGCCGCGGGCGCCAACTGCGGGTCCTCGTCGATTTCGAGTCCGACACCGTGTCCGGTCAGCGGTGGCAGGGCCTCCGCATAGCCGGCGGAGTCCAGCACCTGACGTGCGGCACGGTCCACATCGCCGTAGACGGCGCCGGGCGCCAGGGACTCCCGTCCGGCGCGCTGGGCGGCGAAGACCAGGTCGTACAGCTCGACCTGCCAGTCGGCGGGCGAGGTGCCGATGACGAAGGTACGGCCGATCTCGCAACGGTAGCCGCGGTAGGTGGCGCCCAGGCACACGGTGAGGAAGTCGCCCTCCTCCACCCGCCGGTCGGTGGGGCGATGACCGCGCCGGCCGGAGTTGGCTCCGGTGGCCACGGAGGTGGGGAAGGCCGGCCCGTCGGCGCCGTGGTCGACCAGGCGGCGCTCCAGCTCCAGCGCGAGGTGCCGCTCGGTGCGGCCCACCAGGATCGACTCCAGCAGCTCGCCGAGGGCCTGGTCGGCGATCTCGGCGCCGATGCGGAGGCAGGAGATCTCCTCCTCGTCCTTGACCACCCTGAGCTGCTCGACGGCCCCCCCGAGGTCGGTGAGGCGGAGTCCGGGGGCGACCGAGGCGATGGCTCTGTACCGGGTGACCGTGAGGTGGTGCTCCTCCGCGGCCAGGGAGTCGGCGTCCTGGGACACGGCCAGCCCGGCCGCCGCGACGGCCGCGTCGCCGCCGTTGGGCGGGAGGACGTGCAGGCGCAGGTTCTCGTCCGGCCGGCCCTCGTAGGGGCGGTCGTCCGGCGGGCCGTTGCAGACGAGGAGGTCCTCGCGTCTGCCGAGCAGCAGCGCGGAGCCCTGCGGGGCCGCCGCGGCGAGGTAGCGCACATTGGCTGGGCGGGTGACGAGTGCCGCCGCGGTGCCGGCCGCGGTGACGTGGTCTCTCAGCCGGGATCGGCGGGTCGCGTACACCTCTGACATGAGATGAGCGTAGGAGTTTTGGCCGAGTTATGCCGATTTTTAGGAGCCGAGTGGGGCTTGTGGGGGTGGTACCCGCGGGTCGCCGGGTGCGGGTGTGCGGGGCTCGCCGCGCAGGTCCCCGCGCCCTTCGGTGCGGGTACTCCCCCGCTCACCAGCTGGGCGGGCTCGCGATCGCCCTCGCCAGGACCTCGTCCAGGACGCGGGCCGTGGCGGGGACGTCCAGCTGGGAGTTGTCGATGATCGGCAGACCGGATCCGTACCACCCCGCCATGCGGCCGTGGATGCGGGCCACCTCCTCGTCGGTGAGGCGGCGGTTGCCGGTGCGCTCGGCGTTGCGCTCCAGGACGATGTCCAGGCCCGGCAGGAGGACGACCGGGAGGAGGCCGGGTCCGACGTGCCGCTTCCAGCCGCCGAGGCCGACGACCGGGCGGTCGGGGAAGACCGCGTCGTCCAGGATGCAGGAGATGCCGTTGGCGAGGAAGTTGCGCGCGGCGAAGCCGCAGGTCCGGCGGGCCAGTCGGTACTGGGCCTCGGAGTTGTCGTTCCAGCCGGACTGCGGGTCGGCGAAGCCCGAGCGGACCCATTCGCGCACGTCGTCCAGGCTGATGTGAGCGGTGGGCATCCGGCGGTGGTCCGCCCAGTACTTGGCGACGCTGGTCTTCCCCGCGCCGGCGGGGCCGATGAGCAGGACGGCCAGCGTGGTCGCCGCCGGTTCGGGGGCTGCCGCGGGAGCGGGGGGCACCGCCGGCACGCCCACCGGGCCACCGGGCGGCAGCGGGACATGACCGGTGCTGTCGGGAGCCGGCACAGCGGCCGGCTGCGGGGCCGGGGGCTGGGGCACGGGGGGTTGAGGGGGCGTCGGCGGTACGGCGCCGGCCGGGGCGGGGAACACCGGCGGCGGGGGCACGGGGGCGGGCCCCTGGGAGGCACCCGGGTGCGGGCCCGGCTGGTGGGCGGCCGACACCCAGCCGGCGTGCGGCATCTGCCCCGGCTGATGGGGCGGCGGCAGCGGAGACCCCACTGCGTGCTGCATCCGTTGCCACTCCGTCTCGTCGTCTTCGGCTGACGTTCGCGCTGGCAGCGGGGCTGAGTCCGCCGCCAACCGAACGGTACCGTCCCCCGCCGTCTCTCGGTGAAACGGCCGGGGGCGGCCCGAAGTGCCCGTTCCCGAGAGGAAGTCGAGGTCAGGAATCGGGCGGACGGAACAGCGGCGGACTTACTGGCCCACCTCTCCGTACGCGGCGAGCAGGACGGCCGGGTCCGGCCCCTCCAGGACCGTCGGCTTGGCCAGGCCGTCGAGGACGATGAAGCGCAGCAGGTCGCCGCGGGACTTCTTGTCGATCTTCATCGCCTCCAGCAGCTTGGGCCACTGGTCGTGGCGGTAGTGCAGCGGGAGGCCGACCGCTTCCAGGACCGCGCGGTGCCGGTCCGCCGTCGCGTCGTCCAACCGGCCCGCCAGACGGCCGAGTTCGGCGGCGAAGTGCATGCCGACCGCGACCGCGGCGCCGTGCCGCCACTTGTAGCGCTCGTTCTTCTCGATGGCGTGGCCGAGCGTGTGGCCGTAGTTGAGGATCTCGCGCAGGCCCGACTCCTTCAGGTCCGCGGAGACGACCTCCGCCTTCACCCGGATCGAGCGCTCGATCAGCTCGGCCGTGTGCGGGCCCGCCGGGGTCCGGGCGGCCTCGGGGTCGGACTCGATCAGTTCGAGGATCACCGGGTCGGCGATGAAGCCGGCCTTGATGACCTCGGCGAGCCCGGAGACGTAGTCGTTGACCGGGAGGGAGTCCAGGGCGGCCAGGTCGCACAGGACGCCGGCCGGCGGGTGGAAGGCGCCGACGAGGTTCTTGCCCTCGGCGGTGTTGATGCCGGTCTTGCCACCGACCGCCGCGTCCACCATGGCGAGCACGGTGGTCGGGACGGCGATCCAGCGCACCCCGCGCAGCCAGGTCGCGGCGACGAAACCGGCGAGGTCCGTGGTCGCACCGCCGCCGACGCCGACGACGACGTCGGACCGGGTGAAGCCCGACTGGCCGAGCGCCTTCCAGCAGTAGGCGGCGACCTCCGCGGTCTTGGCCTCCTCGGCGTTCGGCACCTGGACGGCGATCGCCTCGTAGCCCTGCTCGGCCAGGTCGGCGCGCAGCGCGTCACCCGTCTCGGCCAGCGCCTCGGGGTGGATCACCGCGACCCGCTTGGCCTTCGGCCCGATCAACCCGGCGAGTTCGCCGAGCAGTTGGCGGCCGACCAGCACCTCGTAGGCCTCGGTGCCCGCCGTGCCGGCGACCTGGATCCGGGTGACTGCCTCGCTCATGCTTCCTTCAACTCCAGTGCGTCCAGCGCCTGTCGGGTGACCTCTTCGGGGGTGCGGCCGTCCGTCGCCACGACGGCGGTGGCGACCTCCTCGTAGAGGTGCCGCCGGGCCTCCATCAGCTCGCGCCACTGCTTGCGCGGGTTGACGGCGAGCAGCGGCCGGGCGACGTTCAGGCCGGTGCGCTTGACGGCCTCCTCCACGTCCATCGAGAGGTAGACCACCCGGTGCCCGGCGAGCAGGGCCCGCGTGTCGGCGTCCAGGACGGCACCGCCGCCGAGCGCGAGGACGCCCTCGTGCTCGGCGAGCGCGGTGTGCACGGCCCGCTTCTCGATCGCCCGGAAGGCCGGCTCGCCCTCGTCGACGAAGATCTCGGCGATGGTGCGGCCCTCGGCGGCGACGATGTCGTCGTCGGTGTCCCGGTACCCGGTACCGAGCCGCTCGGCGAGCAGTCGGCCGACGGTGGACTTGCCGACCCCCATCGGGCCGACCAGGACGACCGCAGGCACGGCGCTCACCGGAACCGCAGGTTGTCGAGGTACGACTGGGCGTTGCGGCGGGTCTCGGCCACGGAGTCGCCGCCGAACTTCTCGGCGACCGCGTCCGCGAGGACGAGCGCGACCATCGCCTCGGCGACGATGCCCGCGGCCGGTACGGCGGAGACGTCGGAGCGCTGGTGGTGGGCCTGGGTGGCCTCGCCGGTGGTGACGTCCACCGTCTTCAGGGCCCGCGGCACGGTCGCGATCGGCTTCATCGCGGCCCGCACCCGCAGCAGCTCGCCGGTGCTCAGGCCGCCCTCGGTGCCGCCGGCGTGGCCGGAGACGCGCCGGATGCCCTCGGGCGTGCTGACGATCTCGTCGTGCGCCTTGGAGCCGGGCACCCGGGCCAGCTCGAAGCCGTCGCCGAGCTCGACGCCCTTGATCGCCTGGATGCCCATGAGGGCACCGGCGAGACGGGCGTCCAGCTTGCGGTCCCAGTGCACGTGCGAGCCGAGTCCGACCGGAACGCCGTAGGCCAGCACCTCGACCACACCGCCGAGCGTGTCGCCGTCCTTGTGGGCCTGGTCGACCTCCGCGACCATCGCCTTGGAGGCGTCCGCGTCCAGGCAGCGCAGCGGGTCGGCGTCCAGCTTCTCGACGTCGGCCGGCGTCGGGTACACGCCCTGCGGGGCCTTCACGGAGCACAGCTCGACGACGTGCGAGACGATCTCGATGCCCGTGGTCTCCTTCAGGTACGACCGGGCGACCGCGCCCAGGGCCACCCGGGCGGCCGTCTCGCGGGCGGAGGCGCGCTCCAGGATCGGGCGGGCCTCGTCGAAGCCGTACTTCTGCATGCCCGCCAGATCCGCGTGCCCCGGACGCGGGCGGGTCAGCGGGGCGTTGCGCGCCAGACCGGCCAGGATCTCCGGATCCACCGGGTCGGCCGCCATGACCTGCTCCCACTTGGGCCACTCGGTGTTGCCCACCATGATCGCCACCGGGGAACCGAGGGTGAGCCCGTGCCGGACGCCGCCCAGGAAGGTGACCTGGTCCTGCTCGAACTTCATCCGCGCACCGCGGCCATAGCCGAGCCGTCGCCGCGCCAGGTGATCCGCCACCATCTCCGTGGTGATCGGCACGCCGGCGGGGAGGCCCTCCAGCGTCGCGACAAGTGCGGGACCGTGGGACTCCCCCGCGGTCAGCCAACGCAGCCTGCTCAACGGTGCTCCTGTCGTGTTCGCGCCCGGTACTGCCCCTGCGTACGCGTGTCCTCGCGTACGGCGACGGCCCGACCGGGTGCGCGACCCCGGCCCGCCACATCCGATCCTCCCACGTCCCGGGCCGGAATCCGGCGACAGGTCCACAAGGCGGACGCGATCGGAGCGATCAGCGTGCGGCGAGCGCCTTCTCGCCGGCGCGGCGCATGGCCTCCAGAGGCACACAGGCGCGGCCGGTCATCTGCTCGACCTGCAGGACGGCCTGGTGGACGAGCAGGTCGAGACCGCCGACCACGGCGCCGCCGAACATGGACCAGCGGGCCGCCAGCTCGGTGGGCCAGGGGTCGTAGAGCACGTCGAAGAGGGTGGTGGGCCGCTCGGGTACGGCCGCGGCGAGGGCGTCGGTGGTGCCCGCGGGGGTCGTCGCGATCACCAGCGGGGCCAGCAGCGCCTGCTCGGCGTCGGCCCACTCCGCCGTGCGCACCTCGACGTCGAGACGTTCGCCCCACTGGCGCATCTCGGCGGCGCGCGCCTCGCTGCGGACGTAGGCGACGACCTCTCCGGTGCAGATCCGGGCGAGGGCGGCGAGCGCGGAGGAGGCGGTGGCGCCGGCCCCGAGGACCGCGGCGGAGTCGACCTGCTCGATGCCGTGCTCGCGCAGCGCGGCCACCATGCCCGGGATGTCGGTGTTGTCACCGATCCGGCGGCCGTCCTCGGTGAAGACGACGGTGTTGACCGCGTCCACGGAGGAGGCCGTCTCGCTGATCTCGTCCAGCAGCGGGATCACGGCCCGCTTCAACGGCATGGTCAGCGACAGCCCCGCCCACTCCGGCCCCAGCTTCTCGAAGAAACCGGGCAGACCGGCCTCGTCCACCTCGAAGCGGTCGTACGACCACCCGGTGAGCCCGAGTTCGTCGTACGCGGCCCGGTGCAGCACCGGCGACAGCGAGTGGGCGATGGGCTTACCGAGCACGGCGGCCCGGCGGGCGTCAGTGGCCCGAGCTGGCATCGAACTTTTCCTTGAGCTGCTTGAATTCGGCATAGGTCTTCGCGAATTCGGTGTTGCTCACACCGTCGGTCGCCACGAAATAGATCCAACCGTCGTGGGTCGGATTCAGAGCCGCCATCATCGCGTCCTCGCCCGGGTTGCCGATCGGTCCCGGGGGAAGGCCCTTGTGGGTGTACGTGTTGTACGGGCTCTGGTTGCTGTTGATCTCCTTTTCGGAGATATGGATGTTGCTGGTGCCCTTGAGGTAGTTGTACGTCGAGTCGAACTGCAGCAGCTGGTTCGTCTCGGTGTTCGTGGGCTTCAGGCGGTTGTAGACCACTTCCGCCATCTTGCGGAAGTCGTCGTGCGTCTTGCCCTCGGCCTGCACCAGGCTGGCCACCGTGACGAGTTCGAACGCGTTCTTCAGGCCCAGGGTCTGGGCCTTCGCCGTGAGACCGTAGGCGTCGTACTTGGACTTGGCCTGCGCGACCATCTGTTTCAGGATCTTGTCCGGCTTCATGCCCTTGGCGGCCGGATAGGTGCCCGGGAAGAGGAAGCCCTCCAGCGGGTCCTGGATCTCGCTGCTGTACTGGGTGTTCAGCGCCCAGGCCGGCAGTCCGAGGCTCTTAAATTCCTTGTCGGCGACCTTCTTGGTGGTGCCGGCGGCGAGCTCGAGTTTCTGGTCGATCGCCTCGTAGACACCCGCGTTGCGCTCGCCCGGTTTGACGATGACGTTGTTCTGGCTCTTCGGGTCCAGCATCATCTTCACGGCGCTGGCGGCGGACATCTCCTTGTGCAGGAGATAGGCACCCGCCTCCAGTGTGTTGCCCTCGGGATTCTGCGACTGGGCGTGTACAAAGGCGTCGACGGACTTGATCACGCCGGCGTCCTTCAGCCGTCGGCCGATCTCGTAGCCGCCCGCGCCCTTGGGGATCTCGACGATCACCGTGGCGCTGGTGCCGTTGCCCGCGTAGTCCGGGGCGGGGGCGAAACGATTTTGGTAGAACTTGTAGCCCAAGTAGCTGACCGTGCCGAGGCCGCCGCCGAAGACCAGGACGACAACCATGCAGGCACAGCCGTTGCGTCGCTTCTTGGCCTTCTCGGCCGGCTTCTTGCCCGCGCCGCGCCGCTCACGGCGGCCCTGGAGCTCGTGCTCCTCCTCCTCGTCGCCGCCGCCTCCGGTGAAGAAGGGGTGCTCTTCGTCGTCGGGCGCGGTTTCGGGCTCGGCTTCCGGCTCGGGGTGCCTGCGGCCGGGCGGTTTCGGCGGCGGATAGGCGTCGTCGGTGCCGTAGAAGTCGGGCTGGTCCCCGCCGTAGGCGGCGGTCTGCTGGCCGTACGGGTCACCGGGATCGCTCGGGGGGTACGGCACCTGGCCGTGGGTGCCGGACGCGTCCCAGCCGCCCTGGTGCTGGTACTGCTGCTGGGGGTGGCCGGGGTAGTGCTGATGGCCCTGTTCGTCGTAGTACGGGTACTGCTCGTGGCCGTACCCGGGCTGGTACTGCTGGTTCCAGTCACCGTGCTGCGGCTGCTGCGGATACTGCTGCGGCTGGCCGCCGTAGGCAGACTGGTGGCCGACGTGCGCCTGCTGCCCTTCCCATCCGCCGTCCCCGTACAACGGGTCCTGCGGATGCCACGGTTCGGGGCCTGGGCCCCGGCCATACTCAGTCATCGATCCCCTAGAGCCGCGAGGCCGACCGGTCACGCGGCCGGTGGGCCCGCTTCCGCTCCGCCTCTCGTTGTGCGCCGGCTGTTCGAACACCGGCACATCGCGCGGAACGTTACCGTATCGCGATCAGATGACCACTTCGACGCCCTCGCCGGGTGCTTTACCTGACACCCGTTCGGATTCCAGGGCCTGCTGCAGAATGACGACGGCCGCCGCCTGGTCGATGACCGCGCGGCCCTTCTTGGATTTCACACCGGAGGCACGCAGTCCCTGACTGGCCGTCACGGTCGTCATCCGCTCGTCGACCAGGCGCACCGGCACCGGCTCGATGCCCTTGGCCAGCTCCTGGGCGAAGGCGCGGACCTTGGCGGCGGCCGGGCCCTCGCCCCCCTTGAGGGAGCGAGGGAGTCCGACGACCACCTCGATCGGCTCGTACTCCTCCACCAGTTGACGAAGGCGGCGGTGGGCGGCGGGGATGTCCCGGCCGGGGACGGTCTCCACCGGTGTGGCGAGGATCCCATCGGGGTCGCACGAGGCGACCCCGATCCGGGCGTCCCCGACGTCGATCGCGAGCCGACGTCCTCTGCGCATCTCCGACCGTTTCCTTACTCAGCCGTCACTTGGCGGTGTCGGCGACGAGACGCTCGACGGCCTCGACGGCCTCGCCGACGGCAGCCGGGTTCTGGCCGCCGCCCTGGGCGACGTCCGGCTTGCCGCCACCGCCGCCCCCGAGGGTCTTGGCAGCGGTGCGGACCAGGTCACCGGCCTTGAGACCGCGCTCACGGGCGGCCTCGTTGGTGGCGATGACGGTCAGCGGCTTGCCGTTGTTGACCGTGAAGAGGGCCACGACCGCGGCACGCCCGCCCTGGATGCGACCGCGTACGTCGAGGACCAGCTTGCGCAGGTCGTCCGGGGTGGTGCCGTCCGGGACCCGGCCGGTGACGACGGCCACGCCGCGCACGTCCTTGGCGGACTCCGCGAGACCGGCGGCGGCCTGCAGCACCTTCTCGGCGCGGAACTTCTCGATCTCCTTCTCGGCGTCCTTCAGCTTGCCGAGCATCGAGGAGATCTTCTCCGGCAGTTCCTCCGGGCGGCCCTTGATCAGCTCGGTCAGCTGGTTGACGACCGTGTGCTCGCGGGCGAGGAAGGTGTAGGCGTCCATGCCGACCAGGGCCTCGATACGGCGGACACCCGAGCCGATGGAGGACTCGCCGAGCAGCTTCACCAGGCCGAGCTGGGCGGTGTTGTGCACGTGCGTGCCGCCGCACAGCTCCTTGGAGAAGTCGCCGATGGTCACGACGCGGACCCGCTCGCCGTACTTCTCGCCGAACTCGGCGATGGCGCCCTGCTTCTTGGCCTCGTCGATCCCCATGACCTCGGCGTGCACGTCGAGGTCGCGGGCGAGCACCTCGTTGATCTTCTGCTCGACGTCGGTCATCACCGCCGTGGGAACGGCGGACGGCGAGCCGAAGTCGAAGCGGAAGCGGCCGGGCTGGTTCTCGGAACCGGCCTGGGCGGCCGTCGGACCGAGGGCGTCGCGCAGGGCCTGGTGGGTCAGGTGGGTGGCCGAGTGGGCGCGGGCGATGGCCTTGCGGCGGCGGGCGTCGATCGAGGCATGGGCCTTGGCGCCGACGGTCACCTCGCCGACCTGCACGACACCCTTGTGGACGTACACGCCCGGGACGGGCTTCTGGCAGTCGCGGACCTCGATGACGGCACCGGAGTCCACCTTGATCCGGCCGGTGTCCCCGATCTGACCGCCGCCCTCGGCGTAGAACGGGGTGCGGTCCAGGACCACCTCGACCTCGTCGCCCTCGGTGGCGGCCGGCGAGGAGACGCCGTCCACCAGGATGCCGACGATCGTGGTCTCGCCCTCGGTGTCGCTGTAGCCGATGAAGTCGGTGGCACCGGCGGAGTCGGCGATCTCGCGGTAGGCACCCATGTCGGCGTGGCCGGTCTTCTTGGCCTGGGCGTCGGCCTTGGCGCGCTCCCGCTGCTCCTTCATCAGGCGGCGGAAGCCCTCCTCGTCCACGGCGAGGCCCTGCTCGGCGGCCATCTCGAGGGTGAGGTCGATCGGGAAGCCCCAGGTGTCGTGGAGCAGGAAGGCCTTGTCACCGGGCAGGACGGTGCCGCCGGACTGCTTGGTCTCGGTGACGGCGGTGTCGAGGATGTTGGTGCCGGCCTTCAGCGTCTTGAGGAAGGCGTTCTCCTCGGCGAGGGCGACCTTCTCGATGCGCTCGCGATCGGTGATCAGCTCCGGGTACTGCCGGCCCATCATGCCGATCACGGTGTCGATCAGGTCCTTGACGACCGGACCGGTGGCGCCGAGCAGGCGCATGTTGCGGATGGCGCGGCGCATGATGCGGCGCAGGACGTAGCCGCGGCCCTCGTTGCCGGGGGTCACGCCGTCACCGATCAGCATCGTGGCCGTGCGCATGTGGTCCGTGACCACGCGGAGGGACACGTCCGAGGCGTGGGCTTCGCCGTAGCGGACGCCGGTCAGCTCGGTGGCCTTGTCGATGACGGCCATGGAGGTGTCGATCTCGTACATGTTCTGCACGTCCTGCAGAATCATGGCGAGCCGCTCCAGGCCGAGGCCCGTGTCGATGTTCTTGCTCGGCAGGTCCCCGAGGATCTCGAAGTTGTCCTTGCCGGTGCCCTCGCCCCGCTCGTACTGCATGAAGACGAGGTTCCAGATCTCCACGTACCGCTCGTCGTTGACGGCGGGGCCGCCCTCGGCGCCGAACTCGGGGCCGCGGTCGTAGTTGATCTCGGAGCAGGGGCCGCACGGGCCGGGGACGCCCATGGACCAGAAGTTGTCCTTCATGCCGAGGCGCTGGATGCGCTCCTTCGGCACGCCGACGACCTCGTGCCAGATCTGCTCGGCCTCGTCGTCGTCCTGGTAGACGGTGATCCACAGGCGCTCGGGGTCGAGGCCGTAACCGCCCTCGTCCTGGGACGCGGTGAGCAGCTCCCAGGCGAGCTTGATGGCGCCTTCCTTGAAGTAGTCACCGAAGGAGAAGTTGCCGCACATCTGGAAGAACGTGCCGTGGCGCGTGGTCTTGCCGACCTCTTCGATGTCGGGCGTGCGCACGCACTTCTGCACGCTGGTGGCGCGCGGGAACGGCGGCTTGACCTCACCCAGGAAGTAGGGCTTGAAGGGCACCATGCCGGCGGGGACGAGGAGCAGAGTCGGGTCGTCCGCGATGAGCGACGCCGAAGGGACGACGGTGTGCCCGCGCTCCTCGAAGAAGCTCAGCCAGCGGCGGCGAATCTCGGCCGACTCCATCAGTGGTCCTCATTCCGGTTGTACGAGTACATCGGGGATTCGGTGTACTTCGGTGTGCTGCGGTCGTTCTCGATGGCGGTGTACCGCCTCGGTGCGGGGAGTTCCGGGTTCTCCTGGATCCCGAGGGCCTCCTCCAGCTCGGCCTCCCGCTGGGCCATGTTGTCGCGGACGTCGAGTGCGAAGCCCACCGCACGGTCCTTCAGCCGCTGACCGGTCTCCAGGGCCTTGTTCGCGGCGGTCGCGGCGAGGCTCTCCGGAGTCAGCTGCTTGAGCTTGCGGTTGACCTTGGTGGTGGCCCACACGCCGGCGGCGACACCTGTCGTGAACCAGAACGTACGGCGGAACATCGCTCGGTCTCAGTCCTTACTTCCGCTTGCGTCGTGCGGCGGGGACCGTGCGGCCCACGATCACGTTACGCCGGGGCGCCTTCGCGGGCACGTCCTCCTTGCGGCCGCCCAGCGCCCGGCGGACGCCGTACCCGAACGCCGCGACCTTGACCAGCGGGCCGCCGAACGTGGAGGCGACCGTGGTGGACAGCGCGGAGGCGTTCGACGTGACCTCCTGGACGTCGGAGGCGATCGCGTCGACGCGATCGATCTGGGTCTGCGCGGAACGCACCGCCTGGGAGGCGTCGGCGAGCAGGGGGACGGCCTGATCCGTCACGTCCGCCACCAGCTTGGTGGTCGCCTTGAGCGTCTGGGCCAGCCTCGCGAGAGCCACCGCGAGGAAGGAGACCAGGATCGCCCAGAAAACGGCCACCAGGATCCCGGCCACCTCTCCACCGGACACTGTGCGCACCCGCTCCCTGAAACGTGCCTCGACATCGAAAAATTGTGTTCCCGAGCCTATCGCGCCGGGGCGCGCACTCCGTACCGGATCGGCGGGCGGCGGGAGCGGAGTTGGTGGAAGCGATTGTACGCAATGAACACGGTTCAGTACGCTCCGTGTCCCATGCGAGATCCTCAGCGCGCAGATCCCTTCCCCGACGGCGATCCGCCCCTGGAACTGACCGCCTTCGTCGGGCGCTCCGCCGAGCTCGCCGAGCTCACGGACGCGCTCCGCCGGGCCCGGCTGGTGACCGTGACCGGGGTCGGCGGTGTCGGCAAGTCCCGGCTGGCCGCGCGGGTCGCCGCCGGGTGGGTGTCCGGGTCCGGGCGGGTGGAGCTGGCGCCGGTGCGCGACGCGCAGTTCGTGGAGCACGCGGTGGCGGAGGCGCTGGGGCTGACCGACCACACCGCCCGGCCACCCCGGGAGGCCCTGCTGGATCATCTCGCCGGGCGGCCGGCCCTGCTGGTGCTGGACGGGTTCGAGCATCTGGTGGACGCCTGTGCCGAGTTGACGGCGGAGCTGCTGCGCAAGCTGCCGAAGCTGCGGGTGCTGGCCGTGGGCCGGCGGCCGCTGGGGCTGGCGGGCGAGCGGCTGTTCCCGCTGGCACCGCTCGGCGCCGAGGAGGCGGTGGAGCTGTTCACCGAACGGGCCCGGGAGCAGGGCCTGCGGGTGTGCGGCGACCCGGAGGTGCGCGAGCTGTGCCGGCGGCTGGAAGGAATCCCGCTGGCGCTGGAGCTGGCGGCCGGGCGGCTGCGGGCGCTGTCCCCGGCGCAGTTGCTGCAGCGGCTGGACGACCGGTTCCGGCTGCTGGCCAACGGCGCCCGGGACGGCGCCGCGCGCCCGGTCCCCGGCGGCCCGCCGTCCCGCCATCAGACCCTGCGCACCGCGATCGGCTGGAGCCATGAGCTGTGCACTCCGGCCGAACGGCTGCTGTGGGCGCGGCTCTCGGCGTTCGCGCAGACCTTCGACCTGGAGGCGGCGGAGTACGTGTGCAGCGGGGACGGGCTCCCCGCCGAGGACGTCCTGGACGTGCTGTCGGAGCTGCTGGCCCAGTCGGTCGTGACCCGTGAGGAGAGCCCGGCCGGCCCCCGTTACCGGATGCTGGACACGGTCCGGGCCTACGGCGCCGAGTGGCTGGAGGGCATAGGGGACGCCGGCCGGCTGCGCAGGCGGCACCGGGACTGGTTTCTGGGCCTGGCGACCTGGTGCGAGCTGGACTGGTTCTCACCCCGGCAGGGCGAGGTGGCCGCGCGGGTCGAGGCGGAGCTGCCCAACCTGCGGGCGGCGCTGGAGTTCTGTCTGACCGAGCCGGACGAGGCCCATCTGGGCCAGTACCTGGCGGGGTCGCTGTGGTTCTGCTGGGTCGGTTGCGGGCGGCTCGCGGAGGGCCGTCGCTGGCTGGCGCGCAGTCTGGAGCTGGAGTCCGGGTACGAGCAGTCGCGGTTCAAGGCGCTGTGGGTGCTCGGCTACGTGGCGATCCTGCAGGGTGACACCGTGCCGGCGCTGACGGCGCTGCGGGAGTGCCGGGAGGAGGCCGAGCGGGCCGCGGACGCGACGGCGGTGGCGTACGCGGAGCACCGCACCGGCTGTCTGGCCCTGGTCACGGATGACATGGCCCGTGCAGAAACGCTGCTGCGGTCGGCGCTGGAGCGCTACCAGGAGATCGGCGAACTGAACAGCAACGTGCTGATGGTCCAGGTGGAGCTGGCGATGACGCGCGCCTTCCAGGGGGACCTGCCGGACGCGGTGCGGCTGTGCGAGGACGTGCGCCGGGTGTGCGAGGACCACGGGGAGCGCTGGGCCCGCAGCTACGCGCTGTACGTGCTGGCGTACGCGGCCTGGCAGGCGGGTGCCCTCAACAAGGCTCGGGAACTGCTCGCGGACTGTCTGCGCAACGCCCACGGCTTCCACGACCTGCTCGGCTCGGTGCTGGCGATGGAACTGCTGGCGCTGGTGGCGGCGGCCCGGGGCGAACCTGCCGAGGCGGCGCTGCTCCAGGGCGCGGCGGACCGGATGTGGCCGTCGGTGGGGCTGCCGCTGTTCGGCTCGGCGTACTACAACGCCCCGCACGAGCGCTGCGAGACGCTCGCACGGCGAGCCCTGGGCGACGCGCGGTACGAGGAGTGCCTGCGCGAGGGGGCCCGGCTGGAGCGCGCGGCAGCCGTCTCCCGTGCGCTCGGCCACGGCCGTGTACGGCCGCTGGGCGCACTGCCGGCACCCCGCGGACCCGTGCCACAGGACGGCGCGGACGACGACCGAGGCGCCGCGGCGGACCCACGCGGCGAAAACGCCGAACACACCTCCCGCGCCTCGCACGGCGGCACCGGCACACGGCAGGGAAATTGGACCGGACGCTGACCGGACGCCGCCGGCCCGCGGTGCCCCGGCGAGGGTCCGTCCGCACTGCGCGGAAACGGCCGGAAACGCAAACCGCCGTCTTCCCTCCCGGCGGGGCCGGGCGGGAAGACGGCGGGCTGAGGTCCTACGCCGGGGCTGGGGTCAGCGGGCGTAGTACTCGACGACGAGCTGCTCGTCGCAGATCACCGGGATCTCCTTGCGGTTCGGCTCACGGTCCAGGCGGAACGCCAGGGCCTTGAGGTTCACCTGCAGGTAGCGCGGGGTCTCACCCTCGGGGGCGAAGCCACCCTCGCGGGCGATCGTGAAGAGCGTCTTCTCCTTGGAGCGGTCGCGGACCTGCACGACGTCGTCCGGACGGACACGGAAGGACGGCTTGTCGACCTTCTGGCCGTTGACCTGGATGTGGCCGTGGACGACCATCTGACGGGCCTGGTAGATGGTGCGGGCGATGCCCGAACGCAGGACCAGGGCGTCGAGACGGCGCTCGAGCTCCACGATCAGGGCCTCACCGGTCTTGCCCTGGACCTTGGACGCACGCTCGTAGGCGCGGACCAGCTGGCGCTCGGAGATGTCGTACTGCGCGCGCAGACGCTGCTTCTCCAGCAGACGGACCTTGTAGTCCGAGTTCTGCTTGCGGCCGCGGCCGTGCTCGCCCGGCGGGTAGGGACGGGCCTCGAAGTACTTGACGGCCTTCGGGGTCAGCGCGATGCCGAGGGCACGCGACTTCTTGACCTTGGGGCGGGACTGGTTCGCCACTGTCTCAATCTCTTTCGTAGTTTTCGGCTCGTCAGAGTTAGGGGAGGTCGCATCCGCAGCCGGGGAATCCCGCCGGGTCCGCATGGGACCTGCCGGGCAGCCGTTCCCCTGGTCTGGGCACAACGTGCAGCACGCGAGTGGCCCACCGACCGTTCCCGGAACCGCCGGGAGGTGGTGGGCTGCCCGCGACACCGTTCGACGGTGCGCGACGCTCCTGGAACCTCGCGTCCTTGCGGCCGTGGGGCTCCGACTGGGTGTTCCGCTCTGACTGCGCGGAACTCAGCACTTCGGGGAATTCTACAGGGCGCTCAGGACCGCCTGCGACCGAGGTGCTTGCGGGTCCATTCCACCGCGTCCGCGTACCGCGCCTCCGTGCCGTGCCGGCTCGGGGTGTAGTACTCGCGGTCCTTCAGGGCGTCCGGGGCGTACTGCTGCTCGGCGATGCCCTCCGGCAGGTCGTGCGGATACACGTACCCCTGGGCGTGACCGAGCTTGGCGGCGCCCTTGTAGTGCCCGTCGCGCAGGTGCGGCGGCACGGGGCCGGCCAGGCCCTTGCGCACGTCCTCCATGGCGGCGCCGATCGCGGTGGTCGCCGAGTTGGACTTCGGGGCGAGCGCGAGGGCGATGGTGGCGTGGCTGAGGGTGAGAGCGGCCTCGGGGAAGCCGATCATCGCGACGGCCTGGGCCGCGGCGACCGCGATGGGCAGGGCGTTCGGATCGGCCAGGCCGATGTCCTCGCTGGCGGAGATCATCAGGCGGCGGGCGATGAAGCGGGGGTCCTCGCCTGCCTCGATCATGCGGGCCAGGTAGTGCAGGGCCGCGTCGACGTCGGAGCCCCTGATGGACTTGATCAGGGCACTGGCGACGTCGTAGTGCTGGTCGCCGTCGCGGTCGTACTTCACCGCCGCCCGGTCGACGGTCTGCTCCAGGGTCTCCAGGCCGATCTCGCTCTCGCCCTTGTCCAGGGCGGCTCCGGCGGCGGCCTCCAGGGCGGTCAGGGCCCGGCGGGCGTCGCCACCGGCGATGCGCAGCAGGTGCTCCTGCGTGTCCTCGGGGAGGCCGACGGCGTCCTTCAGACCGCGCTCGGCGGTCAGGGCGCGCTTGAGCAGGCCCCGGATGTCGTCGTCGGTGAGCGGTTCGAGGGTGAGCAGCAGGGAGCGGGAGAGCAGGGGGGAGATCACCGAGAAGTACGGGTTCTCCGTGGTGGCCGCGATCAGGGTCACCCAGCGGTTCTCGACCGCCGGGAGCAGGGAGTCCTGCTGGGCCTTGCTGAAGCGGTGGATCTCGTCCAGGAAGAGGACGGTCTCCTTGCCGAAGCCGCCCGTGGCGCGGCGGGCGCCGTCGATGACCGCACGGACCTCCTTGACGCCCGCGGTGATCGCGGACAGCTCCACGAACCGCTTGTTCGTCGCCTTGGAGACGACGTAGGCGAGGGTGGTCTTTCCGGTGCCGGGCGGTCCCCAGAGGATCACCGAGGAGGGGCCGGCGGGGCCGCCGGAGCCCTCGCCGACCAAGCGGCGCAGCGGGGAGCCGGGCTTCAGCAGGTGCTGCTGGCCCACCACCTCGTCCAGCGTGCGCGGGCGCATCCGCACCGCCAGGGGACTGGCTGCCGGGTCCTTCTCCTGGCGATCTTCTGCTGCGGCGGTGAAGAGGTCGGGTTCCACGCTGAAACCCTAAGACACACCACTGACAACGCCGTGCGGTCCCGGGGTCAGGCCCAGAGCTGACTGCCCCACCGGGTCAGGATCAGCATGGCGATGATGCCGCAGTGCGTGACCGGCACCACCCAGGTGAACTCGCCGAAGAAGGACCTCAGCCAGCGCGGGGCCGGCAGGAAGTCGTTGCGGACGTTGAACGAGGTCACGTACCAGAACATGGTGATCGTGGCGACCCAGGCCAGCGAGCACCACAGGCACAGCGCGTTGATCCGGTACAGGGACTCGAACTGCAGCCAGGTCACGAAGCAGACGCCGAAGAGCGTGCCGAAGTTGAAGGTCAGCCAGTACCAGCGCGGGAAGCGGGCGCGGGCCAGCAGGCTCATGCCGACGCAGACGACGATGCCGTAGCAGACCAGGCCGAGCCAGGGGTTCGGGAAACCGAAGGCCGCCGCCTGCTTGCTCTCCATGACGCTGCCGCAGGACACGATCGGGTTGACGCTGCACCCCGGCGTGAACGTCTTCCCGGCGAGCTTCGCCTCCAGGATCTTGTTCTTGTCGAGCGTGATGACCCAGGCGGCCAGCAGCCCGGCCGCACCGGTGATCACCAGCAGCAGGGCGAAGGCACGGCTGCCGCCCACCACCGCGGGGGCGTCGCCGGCACGCTCGGGACCCGACTCCGTGGAGACGTCGTTGACTGTCGTCTTGCTCATCACGCCGATTCCGTCACTTGAGAGTTGGACCATCTTCGGGCACGGCTCATTGTGCCGCACTCACATGTGTGTCCACCGTTCGAAGGACATAAGGAGGTACGCACGGTGGTCACGAATCGTTCGGTTCCGGCCGATGCTCGAGGGCATGACAGCACACGTGAACGAACTCGCGGTGGACGTCCGGGGGCTGCGCAGGCGGTACGGGGGCGTGACCGCGTGGACGGGCTCGACCTCGGCATCCGGCGCGGTGAGGTGTTCGGCCTGGTAGGGCCCAACGGCGCCGGCAAGAGCACCACCGTGGAGATCCTGCAGGGCAACCGGGAAAGGGACGGGGGCGAGGTGACCGTCCTGGGCGCGGATCCCGCGGCGGGCACGCGCGCGTGGAGATCGCGTGTGGGAATCGTCTGGCAGGACGAATCGGCGCCCGCGGAGTTGACGGTGGCTCGAGACGGTGCGGCACTTCGCCCGCTACTACCCGCGCCCGCGCGACCCGGAGGCCGACGACCGTCCCGTCGTACGCGAAGGCCTGCGCGCGATGCTGAGCGCCGAACCGGACCTGGAGGTGGTCGGCGACGTGGGCAGCGGACCACAGGCGCAGGCACCGGCGGCCGACGTGCGCCCGGACATCGTGCTGATGGATCTGCGGATGCCGGGGGCGGGGGTGTGCACTCCATCGAGCGGATGACCGCGGCCGGGTTGCGGTGCCGGGTGATCGTCCTGGCGACGTACGAGACCGACCGGGACATCCTGCGGGCCGTGGAGGCGGGGGCGGCGGGCTGCCTGCTGAGGGACCTGCCCCGCCGCGAACCGGCCGACGCCGTACGGGCCGCCGCACGCGGCGAAACAGTGCTCGCCCCGTCCGTGGCGGCCCGTCTGGTGGACCAGCTCCGGCCCAGGCCGGAACGCCCCCGGCTGTCGCAGCGGGAGACGGCGGTCCTGCGCCTGGTGGCCGAGGGCTGCACCAACGCGGAGATCGGACGCCGGTCGTTCATCGGGGAGTCGACGGTGAAGACGCATCTGCTGCGCGTCTTCGCGAAGCTGGGCGTCGACGACCGCACGGCGGCGGTGACGAGCGCGATGCGCCAGGGGCTGCTGGAACAGTGACACGAACGGACGCCGAGACCGCACGCCGGCGCACCGCGGCAGCAGCCGGAACAGTCGAAAGGGCGTCGGGGACGGACCCCGGCGCCCTTCTCGTCGGTCACGCCTAGCCGAGCCGGGACTCCAGTTCGGCGACGATCTCGTTGACGCCGATCGCCGTCTGCTCGCCGGACTCCATGTCCTTGAGCTGGACGACGCCGTCGGCGAGGTCGCGTTCGCCGGCCACGACCGCGTAGCGGGCGCCGCTGCGGTTGGCGTTCTTCATGGCGCCCTTCAGGCCCTTGCCGCCGTAACTGAAGTCCGCCGCGATGCCGACCTTGCGCAGCTCGGTGACCTTCCCGAACAGCACCCGGCGGGCCTCCTCGCCGAGCGGGACGGCGTAGACCGACGTCTGGGACGGCAGGTCCAGCTCGACGCCCTCCGCTTCCAGGGCTAGGACCGTGCGGTCGACGCCGAGCGCCCAGCCGACCGACGGCAGGGCCGGGCCGCCGATCATCTCGGAGAGGCCGTCGTAGCGGCCGCCGCCGCCCACCGCGGACTGCGAGCCCAGGCCGTCGTGCACGAACTCGAAAGTGGTGCGGGTGTAGTAGTCGAGGCCGCGCACCAGCTTCGCGTCGTCCTCGAAGGCCACGCCCGCGGCGGTGATCAGGTCGCGGACCTCCTCGTGGTACGCCTTGCAGGCGTCGCACAGGTAGTCGCCGAGCAGCGGGGCGCCGCTCAGCTGCTTCTGGACCGACTCGCGCTTGTCGTCGAGGACCCGGAGCGGGTTGATGTCGACGCGGCGGCGCGTGTCCTCGTCCAGGTCCAGGCCGTGCAGGAACTCCTGCAGCGCCGCCCGGTACACCGGACGGCACTCCTTGTCGCCGAGGCTGTTCAGCAGGATCCGGAAGTTGCGGAGGCCCAGCGAGCGGTACGCCTGGTCGGCGAGGATGATCAGCTCGGCGTCCAGGGCCGGATCCTCCGCTCCGATCGCCTCGGCGCCGACCTGGGAGAAGTGCCTGTAGCGGCCCTTCTGCGGCTTCTCGTAGCGGTAGTACGAGCCGGAGTACCACAGCTTGACCGGGAGGTTGCCCGCCTTGTGCAGATTGGCCTCCAGGGCCGCACGCAGCACGGAGGCGGTGCCCTCGGGGCGCAGGGCGAGCCTGTCGCCGCCCTTGGTCTCGAAGGCGTACATCTCCTTGGTCACGATGTCGGTGGACTCGCCGACACCGCGCGCGAACAGTTCGACGTTCTCGAAGCCGGGCGTTTCGATGTAGCCGTAGCCGGAGTTGCGCAGCGGGGCGGCGATGGCCTCGCGCACCGCCAGGTACTTGGCGGAGTCCGGCGGGATGAGGTCGTAGGTGCCCTTGGGGGCCTGGAAGGTACTCACGGAAGCTCTCTCGTCACATTCCTCGTCGGGGGGCCTCGGCGGCTCCCTGGCCGGCCGCCACCTGCCGCAGATAGGGGTTGGCGGCGCGCTCCTGGCCGATGGTCGTCTGGGGGCCGTGGCCGGACAGCACCACGGTGGAGTCGTCGAGCGGCAGGCACACGCGGGCCAGCGACTCGAGCATGTCCCCCATGGATCCGCCCGGCAGGTCGGTGCGTCCGATGGAGCCGGCGAACAGCAGATCCCCGGAGAAGAACACCGACGGGACGTCGGCGGTCTCGGGCATCCGGAAGGTCACCGACCCCTTGGTATGGCCCGGCGCGTGCGCGACGGAGAACTCGAGGCCGGCGAGTTGCAGCGTGGTGCCGTTCGTCAGCTCGCGGACGTCGTCCGGCTCCCCCACGGTCAGCTCGCCCATCAGCGGCATGCCGATGGACCGGCCGAGCGCCTTTTCGGGGTCGCTCATCATGTACCGGTCCTCGGGGTGGATCCAGGCCGGTACGTCGTGTGCGCCGCAGACGGGGACGACAGAGGCCACGTGGTCGATGTGGCCGTGGGTGAGGACGACGGCGACGGGCTTGAGCCGATGCTTCTTCAGCGCTTCCTCGACGCCTTCGGCGGCCTGGTGGCCGGGATCGATGATCACGCACTCCTCACCGGCGGCGGGGGCGACGAGATAACAGTTCGTCCCCCAGGCCCCGGCGGGGAACCCGGCAATGAGCACGATCGTCCTTCGTTGTGTCGATACGGGTGGCTACATGCTGTGGTCCAGAGCCTACCGGCGCTGCCGTTTCCTCAGCGAACCCATATACGGTACGGGGCTACACGCAGCGGTCGGCTCACGAGGACGCACGCGTACCGGTCGACACACGACACGCATGAGGAGAGAACCCGGTGGTCAGCCAGGAGCAGCGGCGGCGTCAGCTCGCCCGGGAGAAGTTCTTGCGGCAGCAGCAGCGGCGCACCCAGGCGCGCCGCAAGGCCCGCGCACGCAACTCCGTGATCGCGTCGGTACTCGGCGTGATCGTGATCGGCAGCGTCGTGCTGTACACGACCGATGCGTTCAAGGGCGACGACAAGAAGACCAACACCGCCGCCGACGTCACACCCAGCCCGACCGGCAAGGCGCCGGACCCGTGCGCGAAGCCGGCGCCCGGCTCGGTGAAGAAGCTGAAGTTCGCCAAGGAACCGGCGATGTCGATCGACACGTCGGCGAAGTACACGATGAAGCTCGACACCACGTGCGGTGGGATCGACATCGCCATGAAGGCGTCGGCGGCCCCGCACACCGTGAACTCCTTCAACTTCCTGGCGGGCCAGGGCTACTTCGACCACACCAAGTGCCACCGCCTGGTCACGAGCGGTATCTACGTGCTGCAGTGCGGCGACCCCACGGCCACCGGCACGGGCGACCCGGGGTACAAGTTCAAGGACGAGAACCTCAAGGACAAGAGCCTCAAGGGCAGCGTCTACCCGGCGGGCACGGTGGCCATGGCCAACAACGGCCCGAACACCAACGGCAGCCAGTTCTTCCTCGTCTACCAGGACAGCCCGCTGCCGCCGAACTACACGCCGTTCGGGACGACCGACGCGGCGGGCCTGAAGGTCCTCAGGAAGATCGCGGCGGCCGGCGCCCAGCCCGCCGACCCGGCCACGAACAACACCGCGCCCAACGCGACCGTGGTGATCAACAAGGCGACCGTGACGAAGTCCTGACACCGTGCTGAAGTCCAGGACGGCCAACTGCGGAATTTCGGTCGCGCTGGATGCGGACAGGCAACCCGCTGGTCGCCTATGTTGGCCGTGACGAAACTGTGGACGATGTCCGGGGGTGCTCAAGGCCCTCGCAGGCATCATGTGGAGGAGGCGCTGTGAGCAGCGACCCGTGGGGCCGCGTCGACGAGACGGGGACCGTGTACGTGCGTACGGCCGACGGCGAGCAGGTCGTCGGTTCCTGGGCGGCCGGCTCCCCCGACGAGGCGCTTGCCTACTTCGAGCGCAAGTACGAGGGCCTGGTTGTCGAGATCGGCCTCCTCGAGAAGCGAGTGCAGACCACCGACCTGTCGGCGAAGGACGCCCAGACCGCGATCGACCACCTGCGTGAGCAGGTGGACGCGCATCACGCGGTCGGCGACCTGGACGCACTGCGCAAGCGGCTGGACAAGCTGGTGGAGACCGTCGAGGCGCGGCGGGAGGAGCGCAAGGCGCAGCGGGCCAAGCAGTCCGACGAGGCCCGCAAGGCCAAGGAGGACCTGGTCGTCGAGGCGGAGCAGCTGGCGCAGTCCGACCAGTGGCGGGCCGCCGGTGAGCGGCTGCGGGCGCTGGTGGACACCTGGAAGGGGCTGCCGCGGCTGGACCGCAAGTCGGACGACGAGCTCTGGCACCGCTTCTCGCACGCCCGGTCGGCGTTCTCCAAGCGGCGCAAGGCGCACTTCGCGCAGCTGGACGCGCAGCGCGAGGAGGCGCGTCAGACCAAGGAGCGGCTGGTCGCCGAGGCCGAGGCGCTGTCGGATTCGACGGACTGGGGTCCGACGGCGGCCCGCTACCGTGAGCTGATGGCGCAGTGGAAGGCCGCGGGCCGCGCCCAGCGCGAGCACGAGGACGATCTGTGGAACCGCTTCCGCGGCGCCCAGGACGTGTTCTTCGCCGCCCGCAGCTCGGTGTTCGCCGAGCGGGACGCGGAGCAGACGGAGAACCTGAAGCTCAAGGAGGAGCTGGCCGAGGAGGCCGAGAAGCTCCTGCCGATCGGTGACCTGAAGTCCGCGCGGGCCGCCTTCCGCTCGATCAACGAGCGCTGGGAGGCCATCGGCCACGTCCCGCGGGACGCCCGGCCCAAGGTCGAGGGCCGGATGCACACGGTCGAGCGGGCGCTCCAGGAAGCCGAGGAGGCCGAGTGGCGCCGGACGAACCCGGAGGCACGCGCGCGTGCCGAGGGTCTGACCGGTCAGCTGCAGGCCGCCGTGGACAAGCTGAGGGCGCAGATCGAGCAGGCCCGTGCCCAGGGCAACAACTCCAGGGCCGACAAGCTGGAGCGCGAGCTCGAGGGGCGCCAGGCACTGCTGGACCAGGCCCTGAAGGGCCTCCAGGAGTTCGGCGGCTGACAGCTCACGAAGATGTAGGGGTACTGGCCCCGGTCCTTCTGGACCGGGGCCAGTTCGCATGGTTGCGGCGGCACACCTGCGCGCGCTCGTTCAAGATCGTGAGGCTCGTCACGGGTTTCACCCGTCACCCCTCACGGAATCCGTACATTACGATAAATTTCGGCCGCAAAGCGGGGTGATTTGAGCAGTAATTGAGGTATAGGGAGGTTGCCCGGCAAGCAATGCGCCCTTAGTGTCGGTGCAGCGGCTTTGACCAGGCCGCGCCGAACAGAATCGACCATCGCGTTCGGCTTTATAAAGGAAACGGGGAACATGCATATCCGCAGGGGTATAACTGCCGCCGCACTGGCCGCCGTGACCGCTACCGCCGGAGTCGCCCTCACGGCTCCGAACGCGTACGCCGCGAACACGACGTCCAGCAAGATTTACAAGTTCTATCCCGGGGGTGGCTACAAATCCACCCGCACCGGCGAAATCGACTTTGTCGTCACCTCCGTGCGCGACGGCAGGGGCAACCTTGTCAGCGCCTCGGGAACCCTGTCCGGACACAACAACGTGCAGGGCCAGGCCCTCGGAATCAACATGGCCTTCACCCAGCCCTATGCGAGCGGAAGCGCGGCCGGCTACACCCTGACGGGCAAGGTTGTGCTGCAGGCGTGCATCGCCAAGAAACTCCCCGTCTGCGGCCCGAGTGGTACCATCACTTTCACCGACACGGTAGTCAAGTATGGGCCGCAGACTCCCGCCACGGCCAAGACGAGCAACCCGAAGCTGTGGCCTGTTTTCAGCACTCCGTAACAGAGAACTGACCGGAGGAGAGTCAATATGAAGCCTCTCTGGGCAAACTTCTCAGGCCTCATTCTGGGTATCCTGCTGGCTCTGACCGGCGTGGGATATCTGTCGACGGAGCCGGGGAAATCTGGATGGATCATCGCCCTGGGAATCCTGCTCACCGTGTCCGGTCTTTTCTTGGCTGCCACATACACGGTACGTCTTCGGCGAACGCGCTGAAGCACGCCATGAAAAAGCCGTCGTTCAATTAAGCAGCTGCAAAACGCGAAACGCTCGGCCGGGTTTCCCGGTCGAGCGTTTCGCGTGTGCGGCGCCTTGTGGCCCTTGCGGGGGTTGCCGGGGCGCTAGGACCGGCTGCGCCCCGACGTCACGCGGTAGACGTCGTACACGCCCTCCACGCCCCGTACGGCCTTCAGGACATGGCCCAGGTGCTTCGGGTCGCCCATCTCGAAGGTGAAGCGGGAGGTGGCCACCCGGTCGCGGGACGTCTGGACGGCCGCGGAGAGGATGTTGACGTGCTGGTCGGACAGGACGCGGGTGACGTCCGACAGCAGGCGGGAGCGGTCCAGCGCCTCGACCTGGATGGCGACCAGGAAGACCGAGGACTGGGTGGGCGCCCACTCCACGTCGAGGATCCGCTCGGGCTCGCGGGACAGGGACTCGACGTTGACGCAGTCGCTGCGGTGAACCGATACGCCGCTGCCGCGGGTGACGAACCCGATGATCGGGTCCCCGGGCACCGGTGTGCAGCAGCGCGCCAGTTTGACCCACACGTCCTCGACGCCCTTGACGACGACGCCCGGGTCGGCGCTGGAGCGGCGCTTGCGGCCCCGGCTGCGGGACGGCGGGACCGCCTCGTCGATCTCCTCGGTGGCGGCCTCCTCTCCGCCGAGGGCCTGGACGAGCTTCTGCACGATGTGCTGGGCGGAGACATGCCCCTCGCCGATCGCCGCGTACAGCGCGGAGATGTCCGAGTACCGCATCTCGTGCGCGAGCGTGACCAGGGAGTCGCCGGTGAGGATGCGCTGGATCGGCAGGTTCTGCTTGCGCATCGCCCGTACGATCGCGTCCTTGCCCTGCTCGATCGCCTCGTCCCGGCGCTCCTTGGAGAACCAGGCCCGGATCTTGTTGCGCGCCCGCGGTGACTTGACGAAGCCGAGCCAGTCGCGGGAGGGCCCGGCACCGGGCGCCTTGGAGGTGAAGACCTCCACCAAGTCGCCGTTGTCCAGGGTGGATTCGAGTGGTACGAGCCTGCCGTTGACCCGCGCTCCTATGGTGCGGTGGCCGACCTCGGTGTGGACGGCGTACGCGAAGTCGACGGGCGTGGCGCCCGCGGGCAGCGCGATGACGTCGCCCTTCGGCGTGAAGACGAAGACCTCGTTGCGGGACAGGTCGAAGCGCAGGGACTCCAAGAACTCACCGGGGTCCTCGGTCTCCTTCTGCCAGTCCAGCAGCTGCCTGAGCCACGCCATGTCGTTGATGGCGTCCTTGTCCTTCGCGGACGTCCGGGGGGCGTCCGTGCGGACCTTGGAGGCGCCGGCGACGGCCTCCTGCTTGTACTTCCAGTGCGCGGCGATGCCGTACTCGGCGCGGCGGTGCATGTCGAAGGTGCGGATCTGCAGCTCGACCGGCTTGCCGTTGGGCCCGATGACCGTCGTGTGCAGCGACTGGTACATGTTGAACTTGGGCATCGCGATGTAGTCCTTGAACCGGCCGGGGACCGGGTTCCATCGCGCGTGCACCGTGCCGAGGGCCGCATAACAGTCGCGGACGGTGTCCACGAGGACACGGATGCCCACCAGGTCGTAGATCTCCGCGAAGTCGCGGCCGCGGACGATCATCTTCTGGTAGACGCTGTAGTAGTGCTTCGGGCGGCCGGTGACGGTCGCCTTGATGCGGGCGGCGCGCAGGTCGGCCTGGACCTCGTCGGTCACTATGGCCAGGTACTCGTCACGCTTCGGTGCCCTCTCGGCCACCAGCCGGACGATCTCGTCGTACATCTTGGGGTAGAGGATCGCGAACGCGAGGTCCTCCAGCTCCCACTTGATGGTGTTCATGCCCAGGCGGTGGGCGAGCGGCGCGTAGATCTCCAGGGTTTCGCGCGCCTTCTTCTCCTGCTTCTCCCGCTTGAGGTAGCGCATGGTGCGCATGTTGTGCAGGCGGTCGGCGAGCTTGATGACCAGGACACGCGGGTCCTTGGCCATGGCCACGACCATCTTGCGCACGGTCTCGGCCTGCGCAGCCTCACCGAACTTGACCTTGTCCAGCTTGGTGACGCCGTCCACGAGCAGGGCGACGGTGTCGCCGAAGTCGCGGCGCAGCTGGTCGAGGCCGTACTCGGTGTCCTCGACGGTGTCGTGCAGCAGCCCGGCCATCAGCGTGGCCGGATCCATACCCAGCTCGGCGAGGATCGTGGTCACGGCGAGCGGGTGCGTGATGTACGGGTCGCCGCTCTTGCGCTTCTGACCGCGGTGCCAGCGCTCGGCGACCTGGTAGGCGCGCTCGATCTGGCGGAGCGTGGAGTTCTCGATCTTGGGGTCGTTGCTGCGCACTATGCGCAGCAGCGGCTCCAGGACCGGGTTGTAGGGGTTCGCACGCTGCACGCCGAGGCGGGCGAGCCGGGCTCGGACGCGGTTGGAGGAGCCGGTGCGGGCGGGGGCCTGGGCCGCGGGCTGGCGCACCACGGGCGGCTGTGCCGGGCGCTCGGAACCCCCCGCGCGGGCGGAGTCGCGCGTGGGGGCGGGCTTGGGACGCGCGGCCTCGGCAGCCTTCTCGACCGGCGCGGCCTGGGCGTGCTCGATCGGCCCGCGGCTGTCGTTCTTCGCGTTGGACGCGTGCGGCGCGGGCTTAGCCGCTGCGGCCGAGGCGGACTCGGGCTTGGCGGCGGTCAGGTGCTGGGCCTCGTCTGGCAAGAGGGCTCCTCTGCGCGATCCGGGTCCCCCGGTCAGGCTCCGGAGACCCCATGGTAGCGATCCTGCGGCTGGTCATCGCCCTCAGGCGGAACCGAGGCCGGAACCGAGGACCGTCTCCCTGTGGAACGCGGGTGGCCCGCTCCGGATTCCAGCAGGTGGATTTCGGGTGTTCGGGGGGCGTGCGGAGGGTGTCCCGAGGATCTCCACGGGACGTCCTGGGACCACCGCGTGGGTCTCCTGGCCGCCGGCGGCCGAGGTCGCCGCCGGGCGGGCGGAACCGCAACGGCCGCCCCGGTGTGCCGGGACGGCCGTTCGTCGTGTGCCTGCGCGTCAGACCTGGAGCAGCGCTTCCAGCGGAGCCCCGCCGAGGGCCGGCTCCAGGCGGACCCGGCCGCCCAGGAAGCCCAGCTCCATCAGCACCGCGAGGCCCGCGACGTCGGCGCCGGCGCGCTGGATCAGCTGGATCGCGGCCTCGGCCGTACCCCCCGTGGCCAGGACGTCGTCCACGATCAGGACGCGGTCCCCGGTGGCCAGGTCCTCCGCGTGCACCTCGATCTCGGCCGAGCCGTACTCGAGGTCGTAGGCCTGACGCAGGGTGGCGCCGGGCAGCTTGCCGGCCTTGCGGACCGGGATGAAGCCCAGGCCCGCTCGGACGGCGACCGGGGCGCCGAGAATGAAGCCCCGGGCCTCCAGGCCGACGACCTTGGTCGCGCCGGTGTTCGCGGCGATCTCGGCGAGCGTGTCGGTCAGTGCGGTGAACGCGGCCGGGTCCGCGAGGAGCGGGGTGATGTCCTTGAACATCACGCCCGGCTCGGGATAGTCGGCGACGTCACGGATGCGGCTGAGCAGCAGCTCCTGGATGCCGGTCATCGGCGCTTCCCCGAGGGACGGCCGCGGCCCCGGTTGCGGGGCGCGGCCTGGTTGCGGGGGCCGACGACGGCCGGAGCTGCGTCCTCGGAGTCGCCGGTGCCCGCGGCACGGTCCGCGGCGAGGTCCTCCTCGGCGGCGGCCTGGGCGCGCTTGGCCAGGACCCGCTTGGTGAGGGCCTTCATCGCCGGCTCGCGCTCCTTGAGGTCGGCGACGAGCGGCGTGGCGATGAAGATCGACGAGTAGGCACCGGCCGCGAGGCCGACGAACAGCGACAGCGAGATGTCGTTGAGCGTGCCGGCGCCGAGGAAGCCACCGCCGATGAACAGCAGGCCCGCGACGGGCAGCAGGGCGACGACCGTGGTGTTGATGGAACGGACCAGGGTGCCGTTGATCGACAGGTTGGCGATGTCGCTGTAGGTGAAGCGGGTCTGCTTGGTGATGTCCTTCGTCTGCTCCTTGAGGCTGTCGAAGACGACGACCGTGTCGTAGAGCGAGTAACCGAGGATGGTCAGCAGACCGATGACCGTACCGGGCGTGACCTCGAAGCCGACCAGGGCGTAGATACCGGTCGTGATGGTGATGTCGTGGATCAGCGCGACCAGAGCCGCGACGGCCATGCGCCACTCGAAGGCGATGGCCAGGTAGATCACCACGAGAACCATGAAGATGCCCAGGCCCTCCCAGGCCTTGTTGGCGATCTGCTGGCCCCAGCTCGGGCCGACCAGGTCGGCGGCGAGCTTCTCGGGGTTGAGGTTCAGGTCCTTGGCCAGTTCCTGCTTGATCGTGTCCGACTGGCCGGTGTCGATGCCGGCGATCTGGATGCGCAGGCTGCCGTTGCCGAGCTTCTGCACGATCGCCTCATGGCCGGAGGCGTCCTTGGCGTAGTTCTCCGCCTGGGTCACCGAGGTGCTCATGTGGGTCGGCGTGGTGAAGACCGCGCCGCCCTTGAACTCGATGCCCATGTTCAGCCCGCGCACCGCCAGGCCGACGATGGCCGTGATGGTGATCAGGATGGAGATGCCGTACCAGATTTTGCGCTTGCCGACGAAGTCGTACGAGATCTCGCCGCGGTGCAGTCGAGCGCCGAGGTTGCCGAGTTTCGACATGGCTCAGGCCTCCTTCGGGTCGACGGTGCCGGCGGCGGGACCGGCCGGACGGCGGGTGCGGCGCAGGGGCGGCTTGGCACCCAGGCTCTTGGGATCGAGCCCGGACCACTTGTGGCCACCTGCGAAGAACGGGCGCCGGGCGAGGAGCGTCATCAGCGGCTTGGTGAAGAGGAAGACGACGACCACGTCGAGCACGGTGGTCAGGCCCAGCGTGAACGCGAAGCCCTGGACCTTGCCGACGGTCACGATGAACAGGACGGCGGCGGCGAGGAAGGACACGAAGTCGGAGACGAGGATGGTGCGCCGGGCGCGCGGCCAGGCCCGCTCGACGGCGGGGCGCAGCGAGCGGCCCTCGCGGATCTCGTCCCGGATGCGTTCGAAGTACACGATGAACGAGTCCGCGGTGATACCGATGGCGACGATGGCACCGCAGACGGCCGGCAGGTTCAGCGCGAAGCCGATGGCCGGGCCGAGCAGCGACATGATCACGTAGGTGAGGATCGCGGAGACCAGCAGCGACGCCATGGCGACGACCGACAGGCCGCGGTAGTAGGCCACCAGGTAGATCACGACCAGGGCGAGGCCGATCGCGCCGGCCAGCAGACCGGCGTGCAGCTGCTCACCGCCGAGCGCGGCGGTGACGGTGGTGACGGACTGCTCCTGGAAGGAGAGCGGCAGGGCGCCGTACGACAGCATGTTGGCGAGGCTCTGGGCGTCCTGCTGCGTGAAGCTGCCGGAGATCTCCGCCTGGCCGCCGGTGATGGCCTGCTGCACGAACGGGCTGGAGACGACCTCGCCGTCCAGGACGATGGCGAACTCGTTCTGCGGGGACTGGTTCTTCGCCAGCTCGCCGGTGACGTCCGCGAACTTCTTGGAGCCGCTGGAGCTGAAGTTCATCTGGACCTGCCAGCCGGAGGCGCCCTGGGTGTCGAAGACGGCCTGCGCCTTCTTCACCTCGGTGCCGTCGACCGCGGCCGGGCCGAGCACGTACTTGTACCAGACCTTCCTGATCTGGCCACAGGCCACCGTGGGGTCACCGGGCTTCGCGGCGCCTCCCACCTTGGCCCGCTCGGCGGGCTTGGTGCAGTCCAGGGCGGCGTACTGCGCCTGGAGCTTGGCGGCGGAGGCGGCGCCGGACGAGGCCGGCGGGGTGGCCGGCGGCGTGGCCGACGGCTTGGAGCTGCCGGAGGCGGACGGGCTCGGGGTCGGGGTGGAGCCGGCCTTCAGCGCGTCGGTGACGGCGCGGCCCTGGGAGGTCGCCGTTGCCTTGGGGGACGCGGTGGAGGACGAGAACGCCTTCTGCTTCGACGAGGAGCTCGCCGAGGGGCTCCCGCTCGGCTTCGGCGAGGAGCTGCCGCTGGGGGACGTGCTCGGCGACGGGCTCTGCGTGGCGCTGCCGCTGGGCTCGCTGGCCAGGACCGGGCGGAAGTACAGCTTGGCGGTGGTGCCGACCTGCTGCTGGGCTTCCTTGGAGTTGGTGCCCTTGGGGATGTTGACGATGATGTTGTCGTTCCCCTGGGTCTGCACCTCCGCCTCGGAGACGCCGAGACCGTTGACACGGCGGTTCATGATGTCGACCGCGGTGTCCATGTTGGCCTTGTTGATCGCGGACCCCTGGTCGGCCTTCGCCTTGAGCGTGATGCTCGTGCCACCGGCGAGGTCGATGCCGAGACGCGGAGTCTTGTTCCCGGAGAGGAACATGCCTCCGGTGAGCGCCACGATGGCGATCAGGATGAGGGCCAGCGAGCGCCCTGGCTTGCTCTGGGCACTCGCGCTCCGGCCCCTCTTAGGTGCTGCCACCTTCTCGTACTCCCTCTCGGGCCGCCCGCGCCGGTCGGCGTGGGAGGCCATGACATGTGTCGGGCTGTCCGTGCGGGAAACAGACGCCCGGTGGTACGCGAGGCGCGATTATGCCGCGCAGCGCACCACCGGGGCGTGACTACTTCGCGTCGGAGTCGCCCTCGGTCTTCTTCGGCTCGTCCTCCGCCTTGGCCTCGGTGGCCTCGGCGGCGTCGGTGCCGTCCTCGGCGATGTCCTTCTTACCGAGGTCGACGGCCTTGTCGTCGGAGGCGGCGGCAGCGGGCGAGTCGGACTCGTCGGTTTCGGTGAGGGAGGACACATCGTCCGGGACGATGCCGGCGTCGGACTTCAGGTCGTGCTCGATGCCGTGGACGATGCGGTTGTACTCGTCGTCGGTGAGAACGGCGCCGATCGCGTTCTTGGCGAAGAGGAGCTCGACACCCGGCCCGGCGTCGAGGAGGACCGTGTCCTCGTTGACCTCCTTGACCGTCGCGTACATCCCCCCGATCGTGCGGACACCGGATCCGGGCTGCATCTCGTTCCGCATGTGGGCGGCCTGCTGCTGCTTCTTCTTGGCCGAGCGCGTCATCAGGAACATGGCCGCGATGAGCACGATGAAGGGGAGAAGGGTAAAGGCATTCACGGGACGGGGTTTCCTTCGCGCGACCGCGACGGAGAGCGGCCTTTTGATGGGGGTGTGGGTCGGCGCCGCCCACAAGGGCGGCATCGGCGGAGTCTAAGCGAGTCCGCGTGCATGGAACAACGCTCAGCATGGCACCAGGGTTCCTGCCCCGGCCAATGCCTTCGCCGTCACTCAACCATCATGCCGCCATCAGGCCCCGAACAGGTCCTGCTGTCCGTTTCCCCCGGTAGCCGAGCGGGGCGGGGTCAGGCCGAGGTGAGCCCAGGCGGCCGGGGTGGCGACCCGGCCGCGCGGGGTGCGGGCGAGCAGTCCCTCCCGGACGAGGAAGGGTTCGGCGACCTCCTCGACGGTCTCGCGCTCCTCGCCCACTGCTACGGCGAGCGTGGACAGGCCGACCGGACCGCCGCCGAACAGTTTCAGCAGGGCCTCCAGGACGGCGCGGTCGAGGCGGTCGAGGCCGCGGGCGTCGACCTCGTACACGGCGAGCGCGGCGGCGGCGATCTCGCGGGTGATCACGCCGTCCGCCTTGACCTGCGCATAGTCGCGGACCCGCCGCAGCAGGCGGTTGGCGATGCGGGGCGTGCCGCGGGACCGGCCGGCGATCTCGGCGGCGCCGTCCGGCTCGACCTCGACGGCCAGGAGGTTCGCCGAGCGGTGCACGACCCGTTCCAGTTCGTGCGGCTCGTAGAACTCCATGTGCGCGGTGAAGCCGAAGCGGTCGCGCAGCGGGGGCGGCAGCAGGCCGGCGCGCGTGGTGGCGCCGACCAGGGTGAAGGGGGGCAGTTCGAGCGGAATGGCGGTGGCACCGGGGCCCTTGCCGACGATGACGTCGACGCGGAAGTCCTCCATCGCCATGTACAGCATCTCCTCGGCGGGCCGGGACATGCGGTGGATCTCGTCGAGGAAGAGGACCTCGCCCTCCTGCAGGGAGGAGAGGATCGCGGCGAGATCTCCGGCGTGCTGGATGGCGGGACCGGAGGTGATGCGGATGGGGGCGTCCATCTCAGCCGCGATGATCATCGACAGGGTGGTCTTGCCGAGGCCGGGCGCGCCGGAGAGCAGCACGTGGTCGGCGGTGGCGCCACGCGCGCGTGCTGCCCGCAGGACGAGGTCGAGCTGTTCGCGGACCCGCTCCTGGCCGATGAACTCGCCGAGGACCTTGGGACGCAGGGCGGCCTCGACGGCCTGGTCCTCCCGGTCGGCGGACGCACCGACGAGCCGCTCGACAGCGGGGGTGTCGGTCGTGTCGTCCCAGTTCATATGCGTGTGCCTCGATCGTCGTGGGGTCGGCGGGCGCGATCGGCCCTGGAAGTCGGCGGGCTCGGTCGGCCGTGCGGTCAGCGGGCGCGGTTCAGGGTCTGCAGGGCTGCCTTCAGCAGCTGTCCGACCTGCGGACTGCCGCCCGCGGCTTCGGCCTGGGGCGCCACCGCGGTGACGGCCTCGTCGGCCTCGCGGGTGGCGTAGCCGAGGCCGATGAGGGCCGCGTGCAGCTGATCGCGCCAGCCCTGGGTCACCGGGGCGCCGACCGCGGGGAGGCCGACGGGCTCACCGAGCCGGTCCTTCAGCTCCAGCAGCAGTTTCTGCGCACCCTTCTTGCCGATGCCGGGGACCGCGGTGAGGGCCTTCTCGTCACTGATGGCGACGGCCCGGCGCAGCGCGTCCGGGCTGTGCACGGCGAGCATGGCCTGGGCCAGGCGGGGACCGACGCCACTCGCCGTCTGGAGCAACTCGAAGACCTGGCGCTCGTCGTCGTCGGCGAAGCCGTACAGGGTGAGGGAGTCCTCGCGGACCACCAGCGACGTGTGCAGCTTGGCGGGCTGCCCGATGCGCAGCGTCGACAGCGTGTTCGGCGTGCACTGGACGGCCATGCCGACACCGCCGACCTCGACGACCGCTGCGTCGGGGGCGAGCGCGGCGACCGTGCCGCTGACGAAGGCGATCATGCCGTACGGCCTTTCGTTGCGTTGACTGTGTGGCGGGCGACCGCCTGCTGGAGCCGGTTCTGGGCGGGGGCGCGCCAGATGTGGCAGATGGCGAGGGCGAGGGCGTCGGCGGCGTCGGCCGGTCTGGGCGGCGCGCTGAGCCGCAGCAGCCGGGTGACCATGGCGCCGACCTGCGCCTTGTCGGCACGTCCTGAGCCGGTGACGGCCGCCTTGACCTCGCTCGGGGTGTGCAGGGCGACGGGGATGCCGCGCCGGGCGGCGCACAGCATGGCCACGGCGCTGGCCTGGGCGGTGCCCATCACCGTACGCACGTTGTGCTGGCTGAAGACGCGCTCGACGGCGACGAACTCCGGCCGGTGCTCGTCCAGCCACTGCTCTACGCCCTGCTCGACGGCGAGGAGGCGGTGGCTGAGATCGGCGTCCACGGGCGTGCGCACGACTCCGACGCCGAGCATGGTGAGCGGGCGGCCCGCGACGCCCTCGACGACGCCGATACCGCACCGGGTCAGCCCGGGATCCACCCCCAGTACGCGCACCGCGCCCCTCCCCTCGCCGGCTCGATCAGCTGTTTGTGCAGGCTATCGGTTGCCACTGACAACGCCGTGCACCAGCGCCGGACAACGCGACGGGCCGACGGGTGTGTCCCGTCGGCCCGGTCAGGCAGCCGTACGCGTTACGCGTCGACCTTCTCCATGATCTCGTCGCTGACGTCGAAGTTGGCGAAGACGTTCTGCACGTCGTCGCTGTCCTCGAGCGCGTCGATCAGCTTGAAGATCTTCTTGGCGCCCTCCTCGTCCAGCTCGACCTGGACGGACGGCACGAAGCTGGACTCGGCGGAGTCGTAGTCGATGCCGGCCTCCTGGAGCGCGGTGCGCACCGCGACCAGGTCGGTGGCCTCGCTGATGACCTCGAAGGTCTCGCCGAGGTCGTTGACCTCCTCGGCGCCCGCGTCCAGGACGGCACCGAGGACGTCGTCCTCGGTGAGCTCGCCCTTGGGGACGATGACGACGCCCTTGCGGCTGAACATGTACGACACCGAGCCCGGGTCGGCCATGTTGCCGCCGTTGCGGGTCATGGCGACGCGGACGTCGGAGGCGGCGCGGTTGCGGTTGTCGGTGAGGCACTCGATGAGCACCGCGACACCGTTCGGGCCGTAGCCCTCGTACATGATCGTCTCGTAGTCGGCGCCACCGGCCTCGAGACCGCCACCGCGCTTGATCGCGGAGTCGATGTTCTTGTTCGGGACCGACTGCTTCTTGGCCTTCTGGACGGCGTCGTAGAGCGTCGGGTTGCCGTCGAGGTCCACGCCGCCCATCCGCGCCGCGACCTCGATGTTCTTGATCAGCTTCGCGAAGAGCTTGCCGCGCTTGGCGTCGATCACGGCCTTCTTGTGCTTCGTCGTGGCCCATTTAGAGTGGCCGGACATCTGCCTGTCTCCTTCGCGTAACCCATCTCTGCAACGAACTCCAGAGATCCTACAAGGACTCCGGTGTCCGGTTGGCGCGCACCATGTCGACGAACAGGGAGTGCACACGGTGGTCGCCGGTCAGTTCCGGGTGGAACGACGTGGCGAGCGAATTGCCCTGGCGGACGGCGACGATGTGGCCGTCGTGCTCGGCGAGCACCTCGGCCTCGGCGCCGACGGACTCCACCCAGGGGGCGCGGATGAAGACGCCCTCCACAGGATCGCCCGCGACGCCCCGCACGTCGACCGCGGCCTCGAAGGACTCGTTCTGCCGGCCGAAGGCGTTGCGGCGCACGATCATGTCGATGCCGCCGATCGTCTCCTGGCCCGAGCGCGGGTCGAGGATCTTGTCGGCGAGCATGATCATGCCGGCGCAGGTGCCGTAGACGGGCATGCCGCCGCGTACGCGCGCGCGAAGGGGCTCCATCACGCCGAACAGGATGGCCAGCTTGGAGATGGTGGTGGACTCCCCGCCGGGCAGGACGAGACCGTCGACCTCGGCGAGTTCCTCGGGGCGCCGCACCGGCCTGGCCACGGCGTCGGCCGCGGCCAGGGCGATGAGGTGCTCCCGTACGTCGCCCTGGAGGGCCAGGACGCCTATGACAGGAGTGTTCATGGGGTCAGTACCTGATGGTCCGGGGTTACCAGCCGCGGTTCGCGTAGCGCTCGGACTCGGGCAGGACGTCGCAGTTGATGCCGACCATGGCCTCGCCGAGGTTGCGGGACGCGTCCGCGATGATCTTCGGGTCGTCGTAGAAGGTGGTGGCCTTCACGATGGCGGCGGCACGCTTGGCCGGGTCGCCCGACTTGAAGATACCGGAGCCGACGAACACGCCCTCGGCGCCGAGCTGGCGCATCAGGGCCGCGTCGGCCGGGGTGGCGACGCCGCCGGCGGAGAACAGCACCACGGGGAGCTTGCCGAGCTCGGCGACCTCCTTGACCAGCTCGTACGGCGCGCGCAGCTCCTTGGCGGCGGCGTACAGCTCGTGGTTGTCGAAGCCGCGCAGCTTGGCGATCTCGTTCTTGATCTGGCGCAGGTGGCGGACGGCCTCCACGACGTTACCGGTGCCGGCCTCGCCCTTGGAGCGGATCATCGCGGCGCCCTCGGCGATACGGCGCAGGGCCTCGCCCAGGTTGGTGGCGCCACACACGAACGGGGTGGTGAAGGCCCACTTGTCGGAGTGGTTGACCTCGTCGGCCGGGGTGAGGACCTCGGACTCGTCGATGTAGTCGACGCCGAGGGCCTGCAGGACCTGGGCCTCGACGAAGTGGCCGATGCGGGACTTGGCCATCACCGGGATGGAGACGGCGTTGATGATGCCCTCGATCATGTCCGGGTCGGACATGCGGGCCACGCCGCCGTCCTTGCGGATGTCGGCCGGGACCCGCTCCAGGGCCATGACGGCGACTGCGCCCGCGTCCTCGGCGATCTTCGCCTGCTCCGGCGTGACGACGTCCATGATCACGCCGCCCTTGAGCTGCTCGGCCATGCCACGCTTCACGCGCGCGGTGCCGGTCTCGGGAGCCTGGTTGTCGATGGTGGACACGGGTGACCTCACTGAAGGGAAAGAGGGTTTCTCTGCAGCATCGAGAAAACGTGAGTGGACCAGGCCACAGCAAGGGCCAATGGCAAGCCGGTGGATCCTTTTCGTCCAGGGAGGGTTCCCCCGGGGTTCAGGAGGCCCGCTCCACCAGGGCCGCGGGGGGCTCGTCGTCCATCTCGAAGGCCAGCGGGAACGGGGCGTGGCCGGCCAGCCGGAACCAGCGGACCTTGCGGTGCTCACGGAGCCTGCGGGCGGCCCCCACGGCGTCGTTGTGGAAGCGGCGGGCCATGGGGACCCGGCGGACCGCCTCGGCCAGCTCACGGGCCGCCTCCTCCCCTCCTGGGGCCTCTCTGACGGCCTCCACCTGCGCCGGCTCCCCGAAAACCGCGCGCAGCGCCTGGCTCAGTTCGCTCTCGGCCACCTCCCGCTGCTCCTCCTCGGCCTGCCGCGCGGCGTGCGCGGCCTCGTACAGCACGATCGAGGCGGCCGGGTCCAGCACGCCCGAGGTGGCCAGTTCCTGCGCGACGGACGCCCGGCGCAGGAGCTGCGCGTCGAGCGCGGCGCGCGCGGCGTCCATCCGCACGTGCAGCCGGTCCAGCCGCCCGGCGGTCCAGCTCAGGTACACGCCGACGGCGACGAGCGCGACGAGGATCCAGATGAGGGTTGCGGTCACGGGCGGCAAGGCTACCGGGCGGCGTCACGGGCGTTCGAGGCGCTCCGTTAACGCCCCGGCAGCGCTTACGCGCGCCGTTGGCAGCCGGGAGCGCGGGGTGTGAGGGGACCGGCCGGATGCGAGGGGACCGGCGGGATGCGAGGGGACCGGTCGGGCGCGGCACGCCGGAATGCCGGACCGCCCGGCAGCTGCCGCCCAGCCGCTCCGGGGCGAACGAGCCCTGAGGATCCGGGGCGGAGGAGCCCTGAGGCGTGGGACGGCCGTACCCGCTGTCCTGTCCCGGCTGTCCCGACGGCTGTCCTGTCCCGGCTGTCCCGAACCGCCGAACGCCCCGCCCGCGGCCCCAGGACCGGTGCCAGGGCCGAACGCCCCGCCCGCCCGCGTCCTGGGGCCGCCCGGCCGAATCCTCGCCCGTGACCCCGAGCCCTGGCCCGGGCCCGACCGCCGAACCCCCGCCCGCAGGTCTCAGTCCCGTGCCAGGCCGAAACGGGCCCGTAGGCCTGTCGTGCGGTCGTCCGCCGCGACCGCTGCCGTGCCGGTCGTCACCGTCTCGTAGACGGACAGGATGTCGGCGCCGACCGTCGACCAGTCGAAGCGCCGTACGTGGGCGCTGCCGCGTTCGCGCAGTTCGGCCAGTCGCTCCGGGTCCCCCAGCAGGCGTACGGCGGCCTCGGCGAGCGCGTCGGCGTCCTCGTTGGCGAACACCTCGCCCGCCTCGCCCTGGTCGAGGACCTGTACGAAGGCGTCCAGGTCGGAGGCGAGTACGGGCGCGCCCGCCGACATCGCCTCGACCAGGATGATGCCGAAGCTCTCGCCGCCGGTGTTGGGCGCGACGTACAGGCCGACGCTGCGCAGGAAGCGCGCCTTGTCCTCGTCGCTGATCATGCCCAGGAACTCCACCCGCGAGCGCAGTTCCTTCGGCAGGTCCTCGACGGCCGCCTCCTCGTCACCGCGGCCCGCGACGAGCAGCCGGGCCTGCGGGCGGGCGGCCAGAATCTTCGGCAGGGCCCGCATGAGCACCGGCAGGCCCTTGCGGGGCTCGTCGATCCGGCCGATGAAGCCGATCGTGTCGCCCTGCCACTCCGGTTTCGGCTCGGCTTTGGCGAAGAAGTCCACGTCGACGCCGTTGGGGATGACGACCGCGTCCCCGCCGAGGTGTTCGACCAGGGTGCGGCGGGCGTACTCGCTGACCGCGATCCGTGCGCTGATCTTCTCCAGGGCGGCCTGCAGGATGGCGTACGCGGCGATCATCGCGCGCGAGCGCGGGTTGGAGGTGTGGAAGGTCGCCACGATGGGGCCCTGCGCCGCCCAGCAGGTCAGCAGGCCCAGCGACGGCGAGGTCGGTTCGTGGATGTGGACCACGTCGAAGGCGCCCTCGTGCAGCCAGCGCCGTACCCGCGCGGCGGACAGGAAGCCGAAGTTCAGCCGGGCCACCGAGCCGTTGTACGGCACCGGGACCGCACGGCCGGCCGAGACGACGTACGGCGGCAGCGGGGTGTCGTCGTCGGCCGGGGCGAGGACGGAGACGTCGTGGCCGAGGCGGATGAAGTACTCGGCGAGGTCACGGATGTGGAACTGGACGCCACCGGGCACGTCCCAGGAGTACGGGCAGACGATCCCGATTCTCACGAGGGTCCCTTCGCGGGGTCGAGGTCGGCGAGCCACAGCCGCTGGAGCATGTGCCAGTCCTCCGGGTGCTCGGCGATACCGGTGGCGAAGGCGTCGGCCAGCGCCTGTGTCATGACAGACGTCTTCTCGCCCCGCGTACCTGTCTCCGGTATGTCGATCGGGGGGTGGACCTGTCCGCGCATGACGGGTGAGTCGTCGTACCAGAGGGTGACCGGCAGCAGCAGCGCGCCGGTCTGCTGGGCGAGCAGCGCCGGGCCCGCGGGCATCCGGGCCTTCTCGCCGAAGAAGTCGACCTCGACGCCGGAGGCGGACAGGTCCCGGTCGGCTACCAGGCAGACCAGGCCGCCGTCGCGCAGCCGCCGGGCCAGGGTGCCGAAGGCGGAGCCGCCGCTGTGCGGCAGGACCTCCATGCCGAGGCCCTCGCGGTAGGCCACGAAACGGTCGTACAGCGTCTCGGGCTTCAGCCGCTCGGCGACCGTCGTGAACGGCGTCTCCAGCTCGGTGGTGACCCAGGCGCCCGCCAGGTCCCAGTTGGCCAGGTGCGGCAGGGCGAGGACGACGCCCCGTCCGGAGGCGAGCCCGTCGGTCAGATGGTGGATGTCCTTGGGGTCGAAGCCGGTCCTCACCCGCTCGGCGCTCCAGGCCGGCAGCCGGAAGGACTCCATCCAGTAGCGCAGGTACGAGCGCATGCCCGCACGGGACAGCTCGCGCAGCCGCTCCGGGCCGGCGCCGGGCACCACGCGCGCGTAGTTCGACTCCAGCCGCTGGACGCCCTTGCCGCGCTGCTTCCAGGCGAGGTCGGCGACGGTCTGCCCGAGGCGGGCCGCGACGGGCTCGGGGAGCTTCTTGACGGTGCTCCAGCCCAGCCCGTACAGCCCGTCGGTGAGACGTTCGGCGGCGCTCACTTCGCTGCCTCGCTGGGGCTCTGCCGGGCCGCCGCCTCTGCCTCGGCGGACTCGCGGCGGACGGTGACGACCCGCTGGACCAGCGTGACGAGGCTGCCGACGGCGACGATCCACAGGGCGATCGGCAGCAGCCACTGGATGCCCGGCACACCGAACTTGTGCAGGCCCGCCAAACCTGCCGCGACCAGGGAGATCACCAGCCGCTCGGCACGCTCGACGAGCCCGTTGACGGCGACCGGCAGCCCGATGGACTCGCCGCGCGCCTTGGTGTACGACACGACCTGGCCGCTGGCCAGGCAGAAGATCGAGACGGCGCACAGCACGTTGTCGTTCCCGTTGCCCGCGTACCAGAGCGCGAAGCCGCCGAAGATCGCGCCGTCGGCGACCCGGTCGAGGGTGGAGTCCAGGAAGGCGCCCCAGCGGCTGGAACGGCCCAGCTGACGGGCCATGTTGCCGTCGACCAGGTCGGAGAAGACGAACAGGGTGATCACGACCGTGCCCCAGAAGAACTCGCCCCTGGGGTAGAAGACCAGCGCGCCCGCCACCACTCCGGCCGTGCCGATGAGCGTGACCGTGTCGGGGCTCACGCCCCGGCGGATGAGAAACGCGGCGAACGGTGTGAGGACACGCGTGAAGAATGCACGCGCGTACTTGTTCAGCATGGCCTTCCCGACGGTCGGTGTCGCCGCGGCCCTGGTGGCCTCCGGCTGGCCCATCGTAGCCACGCGCGCGTGTGTGTGACGGGCGGGCACCGGCAGGCCGTGGCGCGAACCGGGGTGCACCGCCGTGCGCGGGGCGCGCGTGGCGCGATCGGCGTGCGCGGTTGTCGTTCGTATGGACGCAGCGTGACCGGAGTGGAAAGCTCGAATAACCGCGGGCGTCGCCGGAGCCGCCAAGCACGCGGGTCCCGCGTGTCCGCGCCCACAGTGACCTCACCGTGCACGGGAGGCAGGATCATGGGCGACAAGACTCAGACGCACCACCCCGGGGCCGCCGGCAGGGCTCTGGAGGCCGACCAGCCCGCATCCGTACGGAACGTGGTGCTGGTCGGCCACTCCGGTTCGGGCAAGACGACTCTGGTGGAGGCCCTCGCGCTGACCGCGGGGGCGGTCAACCGGGCCGGCCGCGTGGAGGACGGCGGCACCGTCTCCGACTACGACGAGATCGAGCACCGGCAGCAGCGCTCCGTGCAGCTCTCGCTCGTGCCGGTCGAATGGGACGGCATCAAGATCAACCTGCTGGACACCCCGGGATACGCCGACTTCGTCGGGGAACTCAGGGCCGGTCTGCGCGCCGCGGACGCGGCCCTCTTCGTCGTCTCCGCCTCGGACGGCGTGGACGGCTCGACCCGGATGGTCTGGGAGGAGTGCGCGGCCGTCGGTATGCCCCGGGCCATCGTGATCACGCACCTCGAGGCCGCGCGCGCGGACCTCGAGGAGATGACCCGGATCTGCGCGGAGGCCTTCGGCGGGGACGATCCCGACGCGGTGCTGCCGCTGTATCTGCCGCTGCGCGGCCCCGAGGGGCCCGACGGGCACGCGCCCGTGACCGGCCTGGTCGGGCTGCTGTCGCAGAAGCTGTTCGACTACTCGACCGGGGAGCGCAAGGAGTCGGAACCCGGCGAGGACCAGCTGCCGGACATCGAGGAGGCCCGCAACCGGCTCATCGAGGGGATCATCGCCGAGAGCGAGGACGAGACCCTCATGGACCGCTATCTCGGCGGTGAGGAGGTCGACGTCAAGACGCTGATCCAGGACCTGGAGCGGGCCGTCGCCCGCGGCGCGTTCTTCCCCGTCCTGGCCGCCGCGCCCGCCGCCGACGGCGCCAAACAGGGGCTCGGCACCATCGAGCTGCTGGAGTTGGTCACCGGCGGCTTCCCGACCCCGTTCGAGCACCCGCTGCCCGAGGTCACCGCCCTAGACGGCACGCCGCGCGAGCTGAAGCCGTGCGACACCGGCGGTCCGCTGGTCGCCGAGGTCGTCAAGACCTCCTCCGACCCCTACGTCGGCCGCGTCTCCCTGGTGCGCGTCTTCTCCGGCACCCTGCGCCCCGACCAGACGGTGCACGTATCCGGGCACGGGCTGACCGACCGCGGCCACGAGGACCACGACGTCGACGAGAAGGTCGGCGCCCTGTCGATGCCCTTCGGCAAGCAGCAGCGCCCGGTGACGCACGCCGTCGCCGGCGACCTGGTGAGCGTGGCCAAGCTCAGCCGGGCCGAGACCGGCGACACCCTCTCGTCGAAGGAGGACCCCCTCCTGATGGAGTCCTGGCGGATGCCCGATCCGCTGCTGCCGCTCGCCATCCAGGCGCACAGCAAGGCCGACGAGGACAAGCTCTCGCAGGGCCTGTCCCGTCTGGTGGCCGAGGACCCGACGATGCGTCTGGAGCAGAACCAGGACACCCACCAGGTGGTCCTGTGGTGCCTGGGCGAGGCCCATGCGGACGTCGCCCTGGAACGGCTGCGCAACCGCTACGGCGTCCAGGTCGACGTCGTACCGCACCGGGTCTCGCTGCGGGAGACGTTCGCGCACAAGGCCGCCGGACGCGGGCGGCACGTCAAGCAGTCCGGCGGGCACGGGCAGTACGCCATCTGCGAGATCGAGGTGGAGCCGCTGCCGGGCGGCTCGGGCATCGAGTTCGTGGACAAGGTGGTCGGCGGCGCCGTACCGCGCCAGTTCATCCCGTCCGTGGAGAAAGGCGTCCGCGCCCAGGCCGCCAAGGGCGTCGCCGCCGGATATCCGCTGGTGGACGTGCGGGTCACGCTGCTGGACGGCAAGGCGCACTCGGTGGACTCCTCCGACGCCGCGTTCCAGACGGCGGGCGCGCTCGCGCTCCGCGAGGCCGCCGCGGACACGAAGATCCATCTGCTGGAGCCGGTGGCCGAGGTGTCGGTGCTGGTCGGCGACGAGTACGTGGGCGCGGTCATGAGCGACCTGTCCGGCCGCCGCGGCCGGGTGCTCGGCACCGAGCAGGTGGGCTCGGGACGGACCCTGATCCGGGCCGAGGTGCCCGAGTTCGAGATCGGCCGGTACGCCGTCGATCTGCGCTCGCTGTCGCACGGCACGGCCCGGTTCGACCGCGCTTATGCCCGGCACGAGCCGATGCCGCCGCAGATCGCCGAACGGATCCGCGAACAGGCGGGCGACAATCCCTAGTTCACCGCACCCGGCAGGGTGTGCGGGCGGGCGGCTTCGGCCGTCCGCCCGCGGGTTGTCGGTGGCGGCGGATACGCTGATCACCTGATCGCGTCGTGCCACAGTCGTCCGGTTGTGGCGGTCGATCGGCGCGACCGCCTGGTCAACAGGTGTGCGGGGCGGGGAAGTCGGGAAGGCCGCAGGAGCGACACCGGCGGCCGAGGGGGCGGAATGTCGTTGGGAACGGAGTGGGACGGGCCTCAGGTGCCCGTCTCGGGCGACGAGGGTCAGGCGGCGACTTCCGCGCTGGCCTCCGCGGCGTACCGGGACAGCCCGATCGAGGAGATCAAGAAGGCCGACAACGAATGGCACGCGTCGACCGTCAACGTGGGCAGGATCGCGCTGCTGCGGCCCAATCTCGGTGAGGCGTTCTCGCGTGCCGTGGTCGCCCGGATGCTGGCGCCCGACCGCAAGCCGCTCATCCAGTCCTTCGGCTCCGAGCCCCAGTTCGTGGTCGAGCACTGCCTCGCGGCCAACAACATCCGCAGGGAGCGCGACAACCGCCTGACGGCGGTGACGCTCCTGTGCGGCGTTCTCTTCCTGCCCGGGCTGCTCGCCTGGCTGCTCGTCTTCCAGCTGCGCACGTTCGTCGCCAAGCGGGACGACAAGCGGGCCGGGACGCTCGCCACCGCCCTGCTCCTCGGCGTCGGTGTGCTCGCCGCGCTGTTCCTGATCAAGATGCCGTTCAGCGGCTTCTGGGGGTGGTACGCACGGGCGTGCGTCGTCCTCCCGGTGCTCGGCTGGTTCTGGGCAAAGCAGATCTGCGAGCGCACGGCCAAGGATCTGCGGGCCCGCTGGGACGGCCTGCTCTCGGGCACGAGCGTCGGCGCGAAGGTCCCCGAAGCGGTGCCGCGGGGACCGAACCAGACCGCCGCCGAGGAACTGCGCCAGTCGCTGGCCCGGCTCAGCGCCGAGCAGCAGTCCAACTCGGTCTTCTACGCCGGCCCCAAGGGCATACTCGGCATGGGCACCCGCTGGGGCGCGTGGCAGCTCGCCGAGGACCTGGTGCCCGCCGACCCGACCCGGGAGATCCACCCCTTCCGCAGCTGGGACGTCATACGCGCGATCCACGACCAGCTGGCCCTGCTGGAGCGCGGCCCGCTGAACACCGGCGGGTTCCCCAAAGCGTCCCTGAAGCACTGGATCGTGACGCCGATCGGCGAGGGGGCCACCGCGGTGTCCCGGCCCGAGGGCACCGACGTCGAGGCCTTCCAGGTCAAGCCGCACGCCATACAGGAGATCTGCAACAAGCAGCAGTTCGGCAGCGGCGACCGGCACTACCTGGGCGTGCAGTGGACGCTGTGGGACGGGCAGCTGGTCCTCACCATGCTGATCACGGTGACGGTGTTGCACGAGACGCTGCGCATCGAGGTGACCGGGCATGCGCTGGGACCGGTGAACCCGCTGTTCACCTCCAAGCCGGAGGCGCCGAGCAAGGAGGTCTCCAAGTCCCTCAAGCCGTGGGAGACCCGCAAGGTCATGCTGCCGCTGGTCACCACCGACGAGGTGGTCCGGCTCGCCGCCCGCGCCCCGCTGACCTGGTACCCGCCGCTGCTCGGCTGGCTCGGCGGCTCGCTCGTCCTGCCGGAGCCGTTCGGCCTGCGGCACGCCTGGGCCGACCAGCCCTGGCGACACCGCTTCATGGCCGACGACGCGCTGCGGGCCGCCACGCCGGTGCTGCGTGTGGTGCACTCGGCGGCGATCAGGGTGCTGGAGGAGAACGGCGTGGACACGGAGAAGTTCGGTACGCGCTCGTCCTTCCTCAGCGGGCAGGTGCAGGATCCGACCCCGAAGAAGGCGGACCTGTACGACGCGTAGGCCTCCGGCGGGTCGGCCGGTGCGGACGCGTGGCGGTTGCGGTTCCCGGGCTGCCGTCCCCAGCCCCCGCCACCGGGCACCGGCCACCGGACGGGCTGCTTCCTACGCCGGCCAGGCCTCCGCCAGCATCTTCCTGGTGTCCGCCAGCAGCTGCGGAAGGACCCTCGTGTGGCCCACGACCGGCATGAAGTTCGTGTCCCCGCCCCAGCGGGGGACGATGTGCTGGTGCAGGTGGGCGGCGATGCCGGCGCCCGCGACCGTGCCCTGGTTCATGCCGATGTTGAAGCCGTGCGCGCCGGACGCGGTGCGCAGGGCCGCCATCGCCTGCTTGGTCAGCTCGGCCAGCTCGGCGGTCTCCGGCCCGTTCAGCTCGGTGTAGTCGGCGACGTGCCGGTACGGCACGGTCATGAGATGGCCGCCGTTGTACGGGTAGAGGTTGAGGACGGCGTACACGTGCTCGCCGCGCCGGACGACCAGTCCGTCCTCGTCGGACTTGGCCGGGATCGAGCAGAAGGGACAGCCGTCCTCGGCCCCCGGACCGCTCGGCTTGTTCTCACCCTGGATGTAGGCCATCCGGTGGGGCGTCCACAGGCGCTGGAACGCGTCCTGCGTCCCCACTCCGATCTGCTGCTCCGGCTCAATCGTCATGTTAGGCAGCATATGGCTTCGCCCCTGCTCGGCGTGTCGCCGGGGCGGCAGCGGGAAGGTCACCGGCCAAGCTTGGCCGGTGGACGACGACAGCCGTGCGGAGCGCTGGGAGCAGCGCACCGAGATCCCCCTCTTCCTGGCGTCGCTGGTCTTCCTGGCCGCGTATGCCACTCGTGTCCTGGCCCCCGGCCTGCCCGGCTTCTGGCGGGACCTGTGCCTGATCGTCCTGCTCGCCCTATGGCTGGTGTTCGCCGCGGACTACGCGGTGCGCTGGCGGCTCAGCGGTCAGGGCCTGCGCTTCGTCCCCACGCACGTGCTGCACACGGCCGTGGTCATCCTCCCGCTGCTGCGCCCGCTGCGGATCGTTCCGCTGTACGACGTCGTGCAGCGCCGGCGTGGGGAGTCCCGGCTCTCGCTGTACGCGCGGGTGATCTCCTACGCGGGTCTGTCCACCGTGCTGCTCGGCTTCTCCGGCGCGCTCGCGGTCTACCAGGTGGAACGCGGGGCGCCCGGCACCACCATGCACACGTTCGGGGACGCCGTGTGGTGGGCCGCCTCGACGCTCAGCACGGTCGGCTACGGCGACGTGGTGCCGGTGACCCCGCTCGGCCGGGCGATCGCGATCGGGATGATGGCCGGCGGCCTCGCCCTGCTGGGCGCGGTGACCGGCTCGTTCTCGTCCTGGCTGATGCGGACCTTCACCCGCGAAGGAGACGAGAGGCCCCCGAGAGGCTGAGCCTCCCGGGGGCCTTCGCACGGGGCAGGGGCCGGCCGGATCAGACCTGGGCCCGCTCCGCGACGACCTTCGCGATCTTGGCGATGGCCTCGTCGAACGGGATGCCGTTCTCCTGGGAGCCGTCGCGGTAGCGGAAGGACACCGAACCGCCCGACATGTCCTCGTCGCCCGCGATGACCATGAAGGGCACCTTCTGCTTCTGGGCGTTGCGGATCTTCTTCTGCATGCGGTCCGAGGAGGAGTCCACCTCGACGCGCAGGCCCTGCTTGCGGGCCGCCGCCGCGAACTTCTCCAGGTACTCCACGTGCGCGTCGCCGATCGGGATGCCGAGCGCCTGGACGGGGGCCAGCCAGGCCGGGAAGGCGCCCGCGTAGTGCTCCAGCAGCACGGCGAAGAACCGCTCGATGGAGCCGAACAGCGCGCGGTGGATCATCACCGGGCGCTGCTTGGAGCCGTCCGGGCCGGTGTACTCCAGGTTGAAGCGCTCGGGCAGGTTGAAGTCGAGCTGGATCGTCGACATCTGCCAGGTGCGGCCGATGGCGTCCTTGGCCTGGACGGAGATCTTCGGGCCGTAGAAGGCGGCGCCGCCCGGGTCCGGGACCAGCGGGAGGCCCTGCTTCTCGGCAACCTGGCGCAGCGTCTCGGTCGCCTCCTCCCAGACCTCGTCGGAGCCGACGAACTTCTCCGGGTCCTTGGTGGACAGCTCGAGGTAGAAGTCGGTCAGGCCGTAGTCGCGCAGCAGGCCGAGGACGAAGGTGAGCGTCTTGTCCAGCTCCTCGGACATCTGCTCACGGGTGCAGTAGATGTGCGCGTCGTCCTGGGTGAAGCCGCGGGCACGGGTGAGGCCGTGCACGACGCCCGACTTCTCGTACCGGTAGACGGTCCCGAACTCGAAAAGGCGCAGCGGAAGTTCGCGGTAGGAGCGGCCGCGCGCGTCGAAGATCAGGTTGTGCATCGGGCAGTTCATGGGCTTGAGGTAGTAGTCCACGCCCTCGTCGAGCTGCATGGGCGGGTACATGCCCTCGGCGTACCAGTCCAGGTGCCCGGACGTCTCGAAGAGCTTCCCCTTCGTCGCGTGCGGGGTGTAGACGAACTCGTAGCCCTCTTCCTCGTGGCGGCGCCGCGAGTAGTCCTCCATGACCCGGCGGACGATGCCGCCCTTGGGGTGGAAGACGGCGAGGCCGGAGCCGATCTGCTCCGGGATGGAGAACAGGTCGAGCTCGTTGCCCAGCTTGCGGTGGTCGCGCTTCTCGGCCTCGGCGAGGAAGTCCAGGTACGCCTTCAGCTCGTCCTTGGACGGCCAGGCGGTGCCGTAGATGCGCTGCAGCATGGGGTTCTTCTCGCTGCCGCGCCAATAGGCGGCCGCGTTGCGCATCAGCTTGAACGCCGGGATGAGGCGGGTCGAGGGCAGGTGGGGACCGCGGCAGAGGTCCTTCCAGCACAGCTCGCCCGTCTTGGCGTCCAGGTTGTCGTAGATCGTCAGCTCACCGGCGCCGACCTCGACGTCCGCGCCGTCGTCGGAGGAGGCCGAGCCCTTGAGACCGATCAGCTCCAGCTTGTACGGCTCGGCGGCCAGCTCCTCGCGGGCGGCCTCGTCGGTGACCACACGGCGGGAGAAGCGCTGCCCCCGCTTCTGGATCTCCTGCATCTTCTTCTCGATGGCCTTGAGATCCTCGGGGGTGAACGGCTTCTCGACGTCGAAGTCGTAGTAGAAGCCGTCCTTGACGGGCGGGCCGATGCCCAGCTTGGCCTCGGGGAACAGCTCCTGCACGGCCTGCGCCATGACGTGCGCGGTGGAGTGGCGAAGGATGTTCAGGCCGTCCTCAGACGCGATCTCGACGCCCTCGACCTCATCGCCCTCGGAAAGCTCGTGCGCGAGGTCCTTCAGCTCGCCGCCCACGCGCGCGGCGATGATCGAACGCTCGCCCGCGAAGAGGTCGGCGGCCGTAGTGCCCGTCGTCACCACGCGTTCTTCCCGCTCGGAATCGCGCTGGATGATCACACGGACGTCTGACACCGGTCTCTCCTGACTGAAGGTGGGTGCGGCGCCATACCAGGAGCGCGCGCACTGGCGATCGTACCGACCTCACGGCGCCGACCGCGAAACGGTCACCCTCGGTCCCCGTCCGTCCACAGTCTCAGTCCGCGTCGCCGTAGCCTTCCCCGCACGCCTCCTCGAAGAAGTCGAGGTTCTCCTGCAGGGACTTCATCAGCCGGTCCCGCTCCCCCTCGTCGACCTGCACGGGTACGACGCCGGACGCGCCGGTGAGCCGGCGGAAGCCGCCCCGCCGCTCCAGCCGGCCCTGCACCCGCACCGGAAGTCCGACGAGGTGGGCGTGGCCGGCGATGCGGTAGTCCTCCTCGTCCAGGGTGACGCGGACGTGCGGTATGTCGGCGCCCGCGAGGACGCGCAGCCGTACGGTGCCCTCGCCTCCGGGTCCGGAGCGGCGCATGCGGACGACCGCGCCGGTGAGGCGGACCGGCACGGAGGGTTCCTCGCGCACGTAGCGGGCGGCGGCCTCGCGCAGCACGGGCAGGTCGCCGGGCGAGAACTCGACGGGTTCGGCGGAGGGCGCGCAGCCTTCGGGAACGCCGGCGCCGGGTGCCCAGGCGACGGCGATCCGGGCGCCCTCGGTGCCCCGGACGAGCGCGGCCAGCGCCTCGGTCAGTTCACGGCTGACGCCGGCCTCGACGGCTCCGTCGAATGCGTCCATGCCGCCGGTGGCCCGCTGGTAGTCGACGGCCTCCCGGGCGGCGTACAGGGCCTGGTGGAGGCGGACCGTGAGGGGGCGGCCGGTGGGCACGGGCACGAAGGCGGTGAGGGTGCGGCCCTCGGCGGCGGGTCCGACGAGGACGTCCTGGAGGAGCGCGGCGGCTGCGCGGCGGTGGCGGGCGCCGTAGTAGCCGGCACGCGCGCGAGTGGCGAGCGCGGCGGCGAGCAGCATCTGCCGTACGGCACCGCGCAGTTGCTCGTCGGCACCCCAGGGAGCGGCGCCGACGGGTCCGGTCGGGGTGTCGCGCCACCAGCGGATCTCGTCACTGGGCGCGGCGAGGGAGATCAGCACCTCGCGGGCGGCGGGCGCCTCGCTGCGGGCGAGGGCGTCGAGGGCCTCGCCGAGCAGGTCGTCGCTGTCCGGGAAGGCCCGGCTCTCCGGCACCAGCAGGCTGGTTCCGCCGCCGCCCGGCCCCGGCGGGGTCCAGCGGCCGTAGCGTCCCGGTGCTCCGCCGCGCCGCTGCCAGCCGTGCCGAAGCAGCAGGGCTCCGAGCACGGCGGGGTCGACCTGGGCGGGGTCGGGGGGCCGGTGCCGGGCGGGGTCCTCGGGATGCGGCCGGACCTGGCGCGGCAGCTCCTCGTGCGGTCGGCTCCTCATGGCCTGCCTCCCGTCCCGACCCGCGTCATGATCTCGCAGAGCGCCCGGTCGTCGAAGATGCGCGAGGTCGGGATCCGCACGGTGGTCCGGTTCCGGCCAGTGATGGCGTGGCCGGCGAGATTGACCCAGTAGCAGCAGTGCCTGAGGTCGAGCCGGTCGTGGCTGGCGCGCAGCCAGTCGTCCTGCGAGCGCGGGACGAGCATGACGACCAGGATCTTGTGCACCGAGACGGGTGTGCGGGCGAGCTTGCGCAGATGGTCGTTGTCGAGGGTGAACGAGAACGAGCGCCCCGGAGGGTTCGGCGCGACCTGGTACGTGGCCTTCAGCTGGACCTTGATGGTCACCTCGTCGTCGACGGTGTGTCCGGGCGCGCTGTGGCTGACGTGCCAGTCGATGCCGTTGTCCGGGAAGGGCTGGGACAGCGAGCAGCCGGCCGCGGCGGCGACCGCGTGCAGATAGCCGACCTGCAGTGTCTCCATGCAGGCGGTGGTGGCGAGCGTGCCGCGAAGGGGGCCCGTGCGATCGGGCAGCAGCCCGCCCCGCTCGGGCTGCAGAGTGGCCATGACCAACAGCCTTCCAAGCCAAGAGTTTCCCCGCTGCGGGCCGCTGAACTGCAAAGACCCGTACTCCTGTTGTCTCCTTGCGGCGTACGGCGCAAACGGCCCGGGTATCACCAAACGGGCAGAAGACGGAACGTCACCTGCCCTGGTTGAACAAGGAGTTGGGTTGGGATGACGAACTGGTACGAGGGGCCGCTGGCCGCCTTCGACACGGAGACGACGGGCGTGGACGTCGAGACCGACCGGATCGTGTCGGCCGCCGTCGTCGTCCAGGACGCGCCGGGGACCCGGGCCCGGGTTTCCCGCTGGCTGGTGAACCCGGGCGTGCCGGTGCCCGAGGCGGCCACCGCGGTGCACGGGCTGACGGAGGAGCACCTGCAGCGCAACGGCCGCTGGCCGGCACCGGTGATGTACGAGATAGCCGAGCAGCTGGCGGAGCACGCGGCGATGGGCCGCCCGCTGGTGGTGATGAACGCACCGTTCGATCTCACGCTGCTGGACCGGGAGTTGCGCCGGCACCGGGCGTCCTCGCTGGACCACTGGTTCCAGTCCGCACCGCTGCGGGTGCTGGACCCGCGGGTGCTGGACAAGCACCTGGACCGCTACCGCAAGGGCCGCCGCACACTGACCGACCTGTGCGCGCACTACGAGGTGACACTCCAGGACGCGCACGACGCGGGCGCGGACGCGCTGGCCGCGCTGGAGGTCGTACGGGCCGTGGGCCGGCGGTATGCGACCCGGCTGGAGCGTCTGTCCCCCGCCGAGTTGCACACGCTCCAGGCCAACTGGCACGCGGCGCAGGCCCGCGGGCTGCAGGCCTGGTTCGCGCGCAGCGGCTCGGAGGAGATCGTCAACACCGAGTGGCCACTGCGGCCGGAGCTGCCGGCTGCGGCGTAGGCGCCCGCGGGGGACAGACGCCCATGAGGGACAGGCACCTGCGAGGGGCAGGCGCCTGCGTCACCGGGCCGGGATCACCAGGAGCCGCCGCCCCCGCCTCCACTGCCTCCACCGACGTCTCCGCCTCCGCCGAAGCCACCGCCTCCTCCGCCGCCGCTGGACGGCGGGGCGCGCTGGAGGACGAGGAGGCGGTCATGAGGCCGAGGGCGTAGCCGGTGAAGAATCCCGGCCCGCTCGTGGAACGGCGCTGGGCTGGGACCGTCGAGCCGGCGATGGCCCTGTCCCACGGGTGGGCCACGTCCAGGGCCACCGCCCCCGCGGTGTACAGGTCCAGCTGTTCCTCGTCGAGTGGCTCGTCGCCCGGCGCCGCGGACGGGTCCATGAGGTACCGCCGGAACGCCTCGGCCTGGAGCCAGAGCGCGGTGCGGCGCGGAGTGCGGGCGTGCAGCTCCCAGGCGCGCAGCCACAGAGCGAGACCGACATCCACGGCGATGACGCCCGCCACGAGAACCGGCTGGCCGGCGGAGTTCCGGCCGCCGCCGACGTCGTAGTCGATCACCTCGGTGACGCGGATGCTGCCGTCGGCGGCCACTTCGGCGCCCACCCACGGGGTGTTGACGCGTTCCGCGTTCCCGCCCACCCGGAACAGCGCGACGACACCGCTGAGCAGCACCGCCACAAGGATGACCTTGGGCCAGGTGAAGCGTCTGCGTCCCCGCGTCACGGTCCGGGTCGGCCTGGGTCTCGCGCCCGGTCGTGTCCCCAAGGAAACGTCCCCCTCCCTTGTCGCGGGGGCCTCCCCAGCCCCGCGAAGATCGGAAGCGTATGCCGGTCCCGGGGAAACAAAGAAGGGCCGGTCCGCTGCTTGCGGACCGGCCCTTTCCCGGTGGGCGATACTGGGTTCGAACCAGTGACCTCTTCGGTGTGAACGAAGCGCTCTCCCACTGAGCTAATCGCCCGGGAACGCACTGAACCATACAGGTCCCGGTGTGGTTCCTTCAAACCGCTTCCAGCCGGCGCAGCAGTCCGCGCCGCCCCGACCGCATCATCAGGCGGTGGTTGGCACGGAAGAGCGGGCGGCAGGGCAGGGCGAGCCGGCGGAGCAGTGGCTTGTGCACGCGCACTTCCTGGTCGTAGCGGGCCAGGGTCCCGCGGCCCTCGGCGGTGACCGTCCAGCGCGCCCAGCCCTCGATGTCACCGGTCATGGTCACCTCCAGCACACCGGAGTCCGGGTCGTGACGGGTCCGGTGTGCGGTGAAGGTCATGTCGTACGGCAGGAAGGACCGGATGGTGAGGACGCCGGTGGAGTCGTCCAGCCGGGTCACCGACCGTATCTGCGGCCACCAGCGGGGGTAGTCCTCGGGCTGCTCCAGCACCGCGTAGACGGCGGCGGGCGGCGCGGGCAGCGACCACAGGCTGCGGAAGCGGTAGTGGTTCCAGTCCATGGGCGGAGTCTGCCCGTCCGCGCATGCGTCTGAGTACCTGTACTCATGTGCCGTGCCGTGGCACGAGGCACACTCACGGAGCGAGCGCCGCCGCCCGTGCGACGGCGCTCCCCCACGCTCCGGCCGGGCCGAGGTGAATTCCTGGCTTGTCGTACTTCTGAATAAAGGTGACGGCATTTTGGAAATGGTCCGGGACAGAAAGATAGGTACGCCCGGAAGTTTGTCCTGACCCGGGCTTCCGGTTCTCCTTCTCCACGGGGGCGTCGCACCGCGAGTAACGGATCGTCACCGTCCCCCTCTCCGGCACCGGTTCCGCCTCCATCCGGCCGCGGGCAGCTATTCGGCGGGCAGGGAGCCGAGTCGTCGATCAGGAACCGGTTCGTCCCCTCCGGCCGTTCCTGCCGGACGAAGTGGCCGCGGCTGTCGAGGACATGCGAGCCGAAAAGGCCGGGCAGCGTTCTCGGAACACGCCTTGGCCGCGGCGGCCGGCCAGGCGAGCGAGGCGTCCGGGCCACCGCCGATGTACAGGGAGGTTCAGCGCCCCGGTCATCGCCGTCCGCTCGAACGCGCCGCCGGGAAGTCCAGGTCCGCTTCGTCGGGTTCGATCTTGCGTCCGCCCGGCCCGGGAAGAGGTTCCTGCGGGCGGCCCGTCGTGGACGAGACCTGTTGCCGGTTCGGCGCAAGTCCACCTGTGGGACGCGTCTGCCCGGCAGGGGCTCGCGAGCGGGCGACGGGCGGGCCGACGGGCCGGGTCCCCTCCTCGCCCCGTGCGCATACGCCGACGGCCCACCTGATGTTGAGCAGGTGGGCCGTCGGTCCGGGTGGGCGATACTGGGCTCGAACCAGTGACCTCTTCGGTGTGAACGAAGCGCTCTCCCACTGAGCTAATCGCCCGGGCGCAGGAAGAACATTACCCGATGTCAGGGGGTGCTTCCGACCCGGGGGCCGGGGCGGCGGACGGCCGGGCGGCGGAGCCGGCTCACTGATCCTTGATCTTCCACGGCATGACGAGGCCGAATTTCCACACGTAGATCCCGACCAGCACGGCCACGATCACCAGTCCGATCACGGTGAGTGCGATGTTGCGGCGGCGCACCCGGGGATCGAGGGCCTGCTGAGCGGCCTCGGTGACCTTGCGCTTGGTCCAGCGGAGCACCAGCTGCGCCCAGACGAACTCGGTCGCCCAGATCGCCAGGCCGCCGAAGATCACCACCCAGCCGGGTCCGGGCAGCGGCAGCATGACGATGCCCGCGACGACGACCGCGAGGCCGACCACGAAGACCCCGACCTGCCAGCTCAGATGCAGCAGCCGGTGGGCCCTGACGAAGCGCGGCGCCCGGGAGCCGAGCCCGGCGCGGGTCACGCTCCCCGCACCCGGCCCGGCTTCGCTGCCGGCCTCCCGCCGGTGCGCCCTCGCCTTGTCCGCCGCCACGGCGACCTCGCCAGGCTCGTCACTCCCCGTATTCATACAGACAAACCCTACCGGAGTGAATCCAGTCACCGGAATGGTCGTAGATCCCGTACGAGTTCTCGGCCGGAAGAGTTACGTAAAGCCACGCAAAACCCTCAGAGGGGTTTACAACGGCATCGTAGGTGGCATGTCGATTTCGCCGACGTGCGAATCCCCGAGCGCACACTGAGCGAAAGGCCCTGGCGCTTATGAACACCACGGTCAGCTGCGAGCTGCACCTGCGCCTCGTTGTGTCGAGCGAGTCCTCCCTGCCTGTCCCCGCAGGCCTGCGGTACGACACGGCCGACCCCTACGCCGTGCACGCCACCTTCCACACCGGAGCCGAGGAGACCGTCGAGTGGGTGTTCGCCCGCGACCTCCTCGCCGAGGGGCTTCACCGGCCCACCGGCACCGGCGATGTCCGCGTCTGGCCATCCCGCAGTCATGGTCAGGGCGTCGTCTGCATCGCCCTCAGCTCCCCGGAGGGGGAGGCGCTGCTCGAGGCCCCGGCGCGGGCCTTGGAGTCGTTCCTGAAGCGAACCGATGCCGCCGTGCCGCCCGGCACGGAACACCGGCACTTCGATCTGGATCAGGAGCTCTCGCACATCCTGGCGGAGAGCTAGGTCGCCGCCCTCGAAAGCAGCCCGGCGCCGTCCACTCGGGGAGACGGCTCGGGCCAAGACAACCGCATACGGGACAGCCCGGCGCCGTCACCGTGAGTGATTCACGTGCGACGGCGTCGACCTGTGCCCATCCGGTCCGCGCGGCCCGAACGGCGCATGCGGCCACGATGCGGGAACCACCTGGGGCGCGGAGGCGTTCTACGGGCAATCGAGGTCGGGCAGGGGACGGTGCGGCGGGCAGGGTTGTCGCTACCATCGGCCAGCATCGGCGGGCGTCCGCCCGACCCTCAGGCCAGGGAGCGAAACGTGCTGATCACCCACGACACCCGGTGCGCCCTCGACACCGTGGTGGATCTGGTGAACACCGCGCCGGAGGACGACGTGGCGGCCGACGGACTGCCCGACGTCCCGGCGCTCGCGGATTTCGTACGAAACCATGACATCAGCGATGTCGGCGTGCTGTCGGAGTTCGACCTCTCGGCGGTGCGCAGGGTCCGGGGGCGTTTCGCGGCGATCTTCGCCGCCCCGGACGCCCGCTCCGCCGCCGGGCTGATCAACGAGCTGGTCGCCGCGGCGGGCACCACCCCGCGCCTGACGGACCACGACGGCTACGACTGGCATGTGCACTACTTCGCGCCCGGCGCCTCCGTGGCCGACCATCTCGCCGCCGACTGCGGCATGGCGCTCGCCTTCTTCGTCGTGGCCGGGGAACAGGAGCGACTGCGGCGCTGCGAGGCGCCCGACTGCCGCCGCGCCTTCGTCGACCTCTCGCGCAACCGCTCGCGCCGCTACTGCGACAGCCGCACCTGCGGTAACCGGCTGCATGTGGCCGCCTACCGGGCCCGGCGCAAGGAAGCGACCGGCTGACGAACGGCGGTTCCAGCCGCGGCCGGCAGCTCGGGTGCGAACCGGGCGAGCCCAGCGCCCGGAGGGACGCGGCGGGCACGTGGCCGTGCGGCCGGGGCGACGTCGGTCCCGGCGGGTGGCGCCGGGACGGACGTGTACGGCTCACAGCAACAGCAGGTCGTGCAGCGCAGCCATGAGGAGCAGACACCCGATCACCGCAAGGAAGATCATCAGCGGTGGCTGGGATAGGGCGAAGAGGCACCCGCGCGGCTCGTCCTTCGGCGGCGCGGCCTCGCTCTGTCTCGTGTCCAGCATCTCGCCGCAGATCATGACGCAGAAGAGACCCCGTACGCGATCAACACACCCGCGTTATGCGGGAGTTGCCGCATTCCGCGCCGTCTCGTCCGACTTGCTTCGGCTTGTGAACGGTTCCGGCCGGCCGCGCGACGCTCTGTGTCGTTTCGCTCCGAAGGGGCCGGCGTAGGGGCCGACGGGCTCGAGGCGCCGCCGCGAAGGAGTGCGGGAGGTCATATGCCGTGCTTCTTGAGGATGGCCTCGATGTCGCGGAAGTCGTCCGACGAGCCCTTGGCGCGCGCTCCGGAGGTGGGGCCGGCCGCGGACCGGGTGCCCGAGCCCAGGGAGGGGGCGGAGGCGCCCGGGGCCACGCCCTCGGTCCGGTCGCCGCGCCCCGCGCCACGCTCGGCGCGAGTTCCGCGACGGCGTTCGACCGCGCGCGTGCTCGCGAGCAGGAGCCAGGCCGCGCCCAGCAACCCGAAACCCGCCCAGGCGGTCGGGCTGAAGGCGGTGCCGGCGAGCCATCCGACGACACCCGTCATCACCAGCGCGACCGGCACCAGCGCGTAGGCGGCGATGCGGGCCGCCGCGAGGAAACGCCTGCGGTAAGCCGTGACCACCGCGATACCCAGGCCCGCCGCGGACACGGCCGAGCAGACGGTTTCGGCAATCATCCGGTCCTCCTGGCGGGCTCGGTCGGTTCGACGGCGGACGCGGCGCACCGGCACGGCACACCGCCTCCGTCCCCTCCATCCTGCACCGCCCCGTCCTCGCTGTGCCACGCTCCAGCGGGACATCAGGGACATCTCCGGGAGATCCCGGGGTCGCCTCCTCCTGGGGTGCCGCTGCGGTGCCGTACCCCCGCCGAGCGCTCCCCCGGCATGCGGGCCCGGGCCCGGGCCCGGCCGCCCCGCCGTCCCGATTGGGTCGCCCGCGCCCGGCCTGGAAGACTGGTGGCCATGAGCGACTCCACCCCCGCACGCACCGACGCCGTCGTTCTCGATGTCTGGTGCGAACTGCAGTGCCCCGACTGCCGCACCGCCCTGGACGACGTCCGCGCCCTGCGCGCCCGCTACGGCGACCGGCTGGAGCTGCGGCTGCGGCACTTCCCGCTGGAGAAGCACAAGCACGCCTTCGCCGCCGCGCAGGCCGCCGAGGAGGCGCTGGAGCAGGGCAAGGGCTGGCCGTACGTCGAGGCCGTGCTGGAGCGGGTCGAGGAGCTGGACGGCAAGGGCGAGCCCTTCCTGGTCGAGATCGCCGGTGAACTCGGCCTGGATGCCGAGGAGTTCGACACCGCTCTGATCGACGGCCGGCACATCCTGATCGTGGACGCCGACCAGGCCGAGGGCAAGGCGATCGGGGTGACCGGCACCCCGACCTACGTCATCGGCGGTGAACGTCTCGACGGCGGCAAGAGCCAGGAGGGGCTGCGCCGGCGCATCGAGGAGATCGCCGACCGACTGCTCAGCGGCCGGCAGGCCTGAGCCCGGCGCCAGGACGGAGACGGCGCCCCACCGCAGGGGCTCGGCCCGCACACGAAACCCGGCGAAACCCGGCGCAGCCCTACAGCAGAGGCTTGGCGAGGGAACGGAAGGTCGTCTCGTAGCCCAGCGACTCGTACAGCCGCTCGGCCGCGGTGTTGCCCGCGTGCACATTGAGACCGATCACCGGCCGGCCCGCCTCGATCGCCTGGCGTTCGGCCAGCAGCATGAGCGTACGGCCGTGCCCGCGGCCGCGGAGGCCGGCGTCGGTCTCGACGTCGAACACGTACGCCCTGGTGTCCTGCAGAGCCAGCCACAGTGTGCCCACCCGGGCCCCTTCGTGCTCCAGGACGCTGAAGACCATGCCGTCGGTCGCGAGTCCGTGCGGCAGCAGTCTCTCGTGGTCGCTGCGGGCCTTGGCGTAGGCCGTGGCCTCAGGGAAGCCACGTTCGATCCACAGGTGCGCGTACCCCTCGTACTCGTACTCGTACCACGCAGCGAAATCGGCTTCGGTCATCGGACGCGCCGTGCTGCCCTGCGGCAGCCCGGGCGCAGTGGTGCCGAGGCGTTTCTCCATGCCGCGGTTGCGCAGGGTGTAGCCGAGGGCGTCGAACAGCCGCAGGGCGATGTCGGCCGAGGCGGGGACGAGAGCCTCGATCTGGGTGCAGCCCCAGCCCCGCGCCACCTCCTCGGCGGCGAGCGCCGCCACCGTGCCCCGGCCGCGTCGCCGGTCGGGCTCGTCGATCCGCACGTCGACGACGCGTGCCATCGAGTCGCCGAACGAGGGCGAGGTGCCCAGGTGTATCTCGCCGACGGGACGGCTGTTCACGCACACCTGGTAGCGGCGGGAACGGGTGCCGTCGGGATGGTGCCGGAGCGGCTCGGCCGGCCGCAGGGTCGTGGTCATCAGTGGTGTTCTACCCGCCACCGGCCGCCGAGTCAGCCTGTTTTCCGGGACCCGGCCCGCCAGGACGGTCCAGGCCGGGATCAGGGGTCCAGGTCCTGCCCGGACCGCTCGTCGAAGATCTGCATGGCCTTGGCGGTCACCGGGCCCGGGGTGCCGGACAGCTCGCGGTCGTCGACCCGGTGCACGGCCTGGACGTCCCGCAGGGTGGAGGTCAGGAAGATCTCGTCGGCGCGGTGGAGCACGTCCAGCGGCAGGTCGGTCTCCTTGGCGCCCGCCCACTCGACGGCGAGCGCGCGGGTGATGCCGGCAAGACACCCGGAGCCGACCGGCGGGGTGTGGAGTTCGCCGTCCAGGACGACGAAGACGTTCGAGCCGGTGCCCTCGCAGAGCTGTCCGACCGTGTTGCCGAACAGCGCTTCCGAGGCACCGTGTTCATGGGCGCGGGCGAGGGCGACGACGTTCTCGGCGTACGAGGTGGTCTTCAGGCCGGTGAGCGCGCCGCGCTCGTTGCGGGTCCACGGGACGGTGATGACGGCGGTGGTGTCCGGGCGGCGGGCGGTCTCCCCGACGGCGACCACCAGGGTGGGGCCGTGCTCGCCGCGGTCGGAGCCGAGCGGGCCGTGGCCGCCGGTGTAGGTGATCCGCAGCCGGCCGAGCGGCATCGGGTTGGCCTCCAGGACCGCCACGCAGGCCTCGCGGACCTCGTCGTGGTCGGGGTCGGGCAGGCCCAGGCCCCGGGCCGAGCGGGTCAGCCGGTCCAGGTGCCGGGTGAGCGCGAAGGGCCTTCCGTGGACCGCCTTCACCGTCTCGAAGATGCCGTCGCCGACGGTCAGCCCGTGGTCGAAGACGGAGACACGCGCGGACTCCAGGTCCCGCAGCCCGCCGTCCAGCCAGATCTTCATGCCAACACCCCTCCACTCGCGTCGTACGCTCCCGACGCTACCGCGAGCAGCCGGGACGCCTTCAGCTCGGTCTCCCGCCACTCCCCCTCCGGGTCCGAGCCCCAGGTGATGCCGGCGCCGGTGCCGAAGCGCAGCATCCCGGCCTCCCGGTCGATCCAGAAGGTGCGGATGCCCACGGCCAGCTCCCCGGCCCCGCGGTCGGCGTCGACCCAGCCGATGCCGCCGCAGTAGGGCCCGCGCGATGCGGTCTCCAGGGCCTCGATGATCCGCAGGGCGCTCGACTTCGGCGCGCCGGTCACCGAGCCGGGCGGGAAGGCGGCCGCGAGGAGCTCGGGCCAGCCGGCTGCCTCGCGCAGCTCGCCGCGGACGGTGGAGACCAGGTGGACCAGGCCGGGGTGCTTCTCCACGGCGCACAGGTCGGGGACGCTCACGCTGCCGGTCGCGCAGACGCGTCCCATGTCGTTGCGGACCAGGTCCACGATCATGACGTTCTCGGCGTAGTCCTTGTCCAGGAGGTCCGCCTCCGTGCGTCCGGTGCCCTTGATGGGCCCCGACTCCACGACCCGGTGGTCCCGGCGCAGGAACAGCTCGGGCGAGGCGGTGGCGATCTCCACACCGTGCTCCGGCAGGCGGATCGTTCCTGCGTACGGCGCCGGGTTGCCGCGGGCCAGCAGAGCGGTCAGGGCGTCCACGTCGGCGTCCGGGGCGACCGGCGCGCTGAGCACACGGCAGAGATTGGCCTGGTAGACCTCGCCGGCCGCGATGTGCTCGCGGATCCGGCCGACGGCCGCGGTGTACGCGGCCCGGTCGAGGGAGGAGGTCCAGTCCCCCGCCGCAGGGCCTCGCCAGCCGCCCCGCACCGGAGCGGGCACGGGCTCCACACGCACGTCCGCGAAGCGGGCACAGGTCAGCCGGCCCTCGAAGTCGGCGCAGACGGCCCAGAAGCCCGCGGAATCCAGGGCGGCGGCGTCGCTGGTCACGTCGAGGAGGCCGGTTGCGACACGGTCGCCGAAGCGGGCCAGAGGAGGGAGGCCGAAAGGGTGGTGCAGCACGTGGTCGAGTCTAGGTCGGGTGTCCGACGGGTGACCCCGGAGTGTCCCCGAGGGGGCTCTGACCACGGGTCCCGCCGGGGGCAGCGCAGCACGCTGCGCAAACGCGTTTTTGTACTGGCCCGGGAATCCGCTAGAGTTCAACACGTCGCCGGGACGCGGAAGCGGAACGAAACGACAAGCGGACGTAGCTCAGTTGGTAGAGCGCAACCTTGCCAAGGTTGAGGTCGCGAGTTCGAGCCTCGTCGTCCGCTCGAAGGAAGAAGGGGTCGTCCCGATCCCCTACACTCCTGGTGGAGTGGCCGAGAGGCGAGGCAACGGCCTGCAAAGCCGTCTACACGGGTTCAAATCCCGTCTCCACCTCCAAGGACGATTAGCTCAGCGGGAGAGCGCTTCCCTGACACGGAAGAGGTCACTGGTTCAATCCCAGTATCGTCCACTGGATCTTCTCGCAAGATCCACGGGTCTTCTCGAAGATCCCCGCCCGCGCGATTAGCTCAGCGGGAGAGCGCTTCCCTGACACGGAAGAGGTCACTGGTTCAATCCCAGTATCGCGCACTGTCTGTGACTCTCGGGTCACGGCCCGCGGACGATTAGCTCAGCGGGAGAGCGCTTCCCTGACACGGAAGAGGTCACTGGTTCAATCCCAGTATCGTCCACGCATCCAGGAAGCCCCCGGTCTCGTGACCAGGGGCTTCTTCGTGCGCTCAGCTGGAGAAGAGCATGTGGGCCCAGCTCTTGTGGTGGTGCCCGTGGTGGTCATGGTGGCCGTGGCCGCCGTGGTGACCGCCGTGCGGGGCGCCCCAGGCCGGCGCGGGCGGAGCCGGGTACGCCTGCGGAGCCGGCGGGACCGGCTTGGACCACTGGGCCTCCATCTGGGTCAGCGCCTCCAGCTCGCCGTAGTCGAGGAAGATGCCGCGGCAGCCGCTGCACTGCTCGATCTGGACACCGCTGCGGTTGTAGGTGTGCATCGGTGCGTGGCACTTCGGACAATGCATCGTCGGCTCAACTCCTCGCCGGTCGGTCCTGCTTCCCGTCTCCCCGGGACAGACTCCGTGCAGCCCCGGCCGGTTGCAGCCTAGTCCGTGGCGTCGGACGCCAACTGGTGTGGAATCTGGACCATTCGGGCACATGCCTCGACGACCGCCCGCTCCACCTCGTCCAGCGGACGACCTGCCGCGAGCGCCTTGGCGAGGGCCAGCGCGGCCGTCTGCACGGTCAGCGCGCGGGCCGGGACGTCCAGGACGGGCCAGGGATCGCCGGTGGCGGGTACGGCCGGGCCGCCGGCCCGCTGGTACGCGCCGAGGAAACGGGTCCACTCGCCGGGCGGGAGGAGCCCGCAGGCGTACCAGGCGGCGGGGCGGGCGAGGTCCCAGGCCGGGATGCCGGTTCCCAGGTCGTCGACGTCGATCAGCCGCCAGGGGCCGCCCGGTGCCGGGTGACGGACGAGCTGGCCGAGGTGCAGGTCGCCGTGGCAGAGGGACGGGGTGCCGGGCATGGGGGCCTCGGCGCGGGCCCAGGCGGGGAGGGCGGCCCAGGCGGCGAGGACGGGGGCGGCGTCCGGGTGATGCCCGGCTCCGGAGCTCAGGGCCGCGTGGAGTCGCGCGATGGCGCGGGCGGCCTTGGCGGGACCGCGCATCGGGGGCAGGCCGGCGGGCGGGCGCGTGCGGTGCAGACGGGCGAGGAGAGCACCCGTGGCCTCCCAGGGGGCCGCGTCCGGATCGTCCGGGGCCACGGGGGCGCCGTACGGCCAGAAGGTCACCAGGCGGTCGTGCACGCAGGCGGGGGCCGGGACGAGCGGGGGCAGGAGGACGTCCGGGAGGCGGGCCGCCACGGCGAGCCGGAGGGTGAGCTCGGCGGGGTCCGTGCCGGGGGCGTGGGCCTTGGCGACGGTGTCGGCGTGCCGTACGACCGTGGCGTCCGGGCGGTCGGCGAGGGGCGTGCCGCTGTCGGCGCAGGCGCAGGAGGCTCCGGCGTCGTCCGGGTGTGCGGCGGCTCGGACCTCGGCGGTGAGCGCGGCGAGGAGGGTCAACGGGGGCGCCTCTGCGGTCGGGGTGTGGGGCGAGCGTACGCAATTCTCGGGGCCCGGGGAGCCGGCCGCCCCTGGAGGCACCCGAAGACCCGCCGGCACCGCGACCGGAGGACCGGCGCCGTCGGCCCGGGAAACGGCGCAATGCCGGCGCAGCTCCCCAGCTGCGCCGGCATCAGTGCCGTCCGCCGCACCCCCGTCCCCACGGGGTTTCCTGGATGGATGTCCCCGCCCGGACCGCTCTTCCGGGCCTGGGGTCGCCGCTCAGCGCCCCAGCATCGCACCCACGGACGACGCTTGTGTGGCCACCGTCTCCCAGCCGTCGAAGACGAGCAGGAGCAGGGCCGCCAGGGGAAGGGCCATGAGCGTCGCCACCAAGGGGTGGCGGCGGCCCGTCCGGCGCGGCGCGAACGCGGGGCGTCGCGGTGCCATGTGGGCCATGGTCCCTCTCCTGACCTTGTCGGTTGCCGTTGGCAGCGGCGGGCGTCTGACCTCGGGGGACGAGTGCTGCACCCGCCGCTTGACCTCAAATCTAGGTGGGGGGGAGGGCGCCGGGCGTCATGCCTTCGTACCGATTGCCGGGCCTCCCGGAGGATGAGCCACCGCGCGGGACGTACTCCCCTGGGTGGAGACGCGGCTCCGGGTCTCCGGGTCTTCCCGGAGGGGACGCCTGCCGTGTCCGGTCATGTCCGAAGGATCCGACAGGCCGGGAGGAGTGACTTCGATCACTCCGGTCGGGGGTGGGGCCGCCGCTGCGGCCGGTTCGGGGCCTGCCCGGCGCGTGGACCTCCGGCGGGTCCGCGGTGCGCGTCAGGCGTGTGCGTCACCCGGCACCACCTGCCGTCCCGCTTCCCCAACAGACGTCCGCAGGCTTCTTGTTGGGGGCAAGCTCGCGCCAACGCCACCGCAGCCGCCGACTTCCTGACCGTGTTTCACGTCGTACCCGCCGCCGGTGCAATCCGTCCGGGCCCGAGGGCGCGGCCTCTGCGCGCAGGCGGCCGTGGAAACGTAAGCTGTGCCACGTCACAGGGACCGGGCAGCGGGGATGAACATGGCGATGATGCGCCTGAGGCGCGAGGACCCGCGCGTCGTCGGCTCGTTCAGGCTTCACCGACGGCTCGGCGCGGGCGGGATGGGTGTCGTCTACCTCGGCTCCGACAAGAAGGGGCAGCGGGTCGCGCTGAAGGTGATCCGCCCCGATCTGGCGGAGGATCAGGAGTTCCGGTCCCGGTTCGCCCGCGAGGTCTCGGCGGCCCGGCGGATCAGGGGCGGCTGCACGGCCCGGCTGGTCGCCGCGGACCTGGAGGCCGAGCGGCCCTGGTTCGCCACCCAGTACGTGCCCGGGCCCTCCCTGCACGACAAGGTCGCCGACGAGGGCGCGCTGGGCGCCGCCGACACGGCGGCGATCGGCGCGGCGCTGTCCGAGGGGCTGGTCGCGGTGCACGAGGCCGGTGTCGTCCACCGGGACCTGAAACCCTCCAACATCCTGCTGTCCCCGAAGGGGCCGCGGATCATCGACTTCGGCATCGCCTGGGCCACCGGCGCGTCCACGCTCACCCACGTCGGCACGGCCGTGGGCTCCCCCGGCTTCCTCGCGCCCGAGCAGGTGCGCGGTGCGGCCGTCACCCCGGCGACGGACGTCTTCTCGCTGGGTGCCACCCTCGCCTACGCCTCCACCGGCGACTCGCCGTTCGGGCACGGCAGTTCCGAGGTGATGCTGTACCGGGTGGTGCACGAGGAGCCGCAGCTGCACGGTGTGCCGGACGCGATCGCCCCACTGGTCAGGGCCTGCCTGGCGAAGGATCCCGAGGATCGGCCCAGCACGCTGCAGCTGTCGCTGCGGCTCAAGGAGATCGCCGCCCGCGAGGCGCAGGGCCTGACCGACGTACGGCCGCCCGCGCCGCGCGCCGCGGAGGCGGACCGTCCCACCGGGCGGCTCGTCGACACCTACCCCGAGCAGCAGCGCACCCAGCGGCGCGGCCATTCCGGCACGCCGCCGCGCGGTGCCGCCCCCGTGCGGGGCGGTGCGCCGTCACGCGGCGGTGCGCCCGCACGCACCGGCAGCGGCCCGCGCGGCAACGGCACCGGTGTCCCGGCACGGCCGGGCCAGGCGCGCCCGACTCCGGCGCCGCGCGGCGGCGCCTCGCGCTCGGGCAACGGGAGCCGTCCCGCCGCGCGCGGCGGTTCCGGGCGGCCGGCGCAGCGGGCGACGGGCACCGGTCGGCGGCCCGCCAATCCCCGGCTGCTGCGCCAGCGGCTGTTCGTGTTCGTCGTGGTGACGCTGCTCGTGGCGCTCGGCATCGCGGTGGCGCAGGGCTGCCAGGGGCCGGCCCGCGGACTGCGCGACGACGGCGTCCGGCGTGCGCAGCACGTACAGCCGGATCCCGGGACACCGGACTCCGACCGGCCGCTGTCCGACCTGTTCGGTTCGGCGCCGAGCCAGGACTTCGGGAAGTAGCCGGCTCTTCGGGCACCGGCCGGTGGGCACCGGCCGGAACGGGCCGGTCAGGACTCCGGGCGGCCGGTGGTCACCGCGTAGAAGGCGACCGCCGCGGCCGCGCCCACGTTCAGCGAGTCGACGCCGTGGGACATCGGGATGCGGACCCATTCGTCGGCGGCGACCAGGGCCTGGGTGGACAGTCCGTCGCCCTCGGCGCCGAGCATCAGGGCCACCCGGTCCATCTTGTGGGGGGCGGCCTCGTCGAAGGAGCGGGCCTTGTCGTCCGGGGTGAGCGCCAGCAGCGTGAAGCCGGCTTCGCGGACCGACTCCAGGCCCTTCGGCCAGGTCTCCAGACGGGCGTACGGCACCGAGAACACCGCGCCCATGGAGACCTTGACGCTCCGCCGGTACAGCGGGTCGGCGCAGTCGGGCGACAGCAGGACCGCGTCCATGCCGAGGGCGGCGGCCGAGCGGAAGATGGCGCCGATGTTGGTGTGGTCGTTGACCGACTCCATGACCACGACCCGGCGTGCGGAGCGCAGGAGTTCATTGGCCGTGGGCAGCGGCTTGCGCTGCATGGAGGCGAGCGCGCCGCGGTGCACGTGGTAGCCGGTGACCTGCTCGGCGACTTCGGGGCTGACGGCGTAGACCGGTGCAGGGAGTTCGTCGATCACGTCGCGCATGACGTCGATCCACTTGGCCGAGAGCAGCATGGAGCGCATCTCGTAGCCCGCTTCCTTGGCCCTGCGGATGACCTTCTCGCCCTCGGCGATGAACAGGCCCTCGGCGGGCTCGCGCTTGCGGCGCAGCTCGACGTCGGTCAGGCCCGTGTAGTCGCGCAGGCGGGGGTCTTCGGGATCCTCGACGGTGATGAGATCGGCCACAGGGGTGATACTGCCTTGTCCTGGGTGCGGTGCCAACGGCTGGAGACGGGTCGGGTTACCCGGGGTTACGCGGTCGGTCGCGGGCCCACGGTGACGACCTCGCCGATGACGATGACCGACGGGGCCTTGACCTCCTGCGTGCGGACGGTCTCGCCGACCGTGGCGAGGGTGGCGTCCACGCGCCGCTGGGCGGCCGTGGTTCCCTCCTGGATGACGGCTACCGGGGTGTCGGGGGACTTGCCGTGGGCGACGAGCGTCTCGGCGACCTTCCCGATGGTGCCGACGCCCATGAGGACGACGAGGGTGCCCGTGAGCCGGGCCAGCGCCGGCCAGTCCACCAGGGAGCGCTCGTCGTCGGGGGCGATGTGCCCGCTGACCACGGTGAACTCGTGGGCCACGCCCCGGTGGGTGACCGGGATGCCGGCCGCACCCGGAACCGAGATGGAGCTGGAGATGCCGGGCACGACGGTGCACGGGATACCGGCCTCGGCGAGGGCGTTGACCTCCTCCATCCCCCGGCCGTAGACGAACGGGTCGCCGCCCTTGAGCCGTACGACCGACTTGCCCTGCTTGGCGTACTCGATCAGCGCGTCGTTGATGGCCTCCTGGGCCATGAAGCGCCCGTACGGCAGCTTCGCCGCGTCGATCACCTCGACGCCCGGGGAGAGTTCGGCGAGCAGGTCGCGCGGGCCCAGGTGGTCGGTGATGACGACGTCGGCCTCGGCGAGCAGGCGGCGGCCGCGGACCGTGATCAGGTCCGGGTCGCCGGGGCCGCCGCCGACGAGGGCGACGCCGGGCGTGCGGGTGCGGTGGTGCGGGGCGACGAGGGTGCCGTCGCGCAGGCCCTCGACGACGGCGTCCCTGATGGCGGCGGTGTGCCGCGGGTCGCGGCCGCGGGCCTCGGTGGTGAGGACGGCGACCGTCACGCCCTCGCTGGTCCCGGTGGCCGGGGTCCAGGCGGTGGCGGCGTCGGCGTCGTCGGAGCGGACGCACCACACACGGTGCCGCTCGGCCTCGGCGGAGGCGGCGGCGTTGGCCTGCGGGTCGCTGGTGGCGATCAGGGCGTACCAGGCCTCGGCGAGGTCGCCGTCCCGGTACGGGCGTTCGACCCAGGTGATCTCGCCCGCGTCCGCCATGGCCTCGACGGAGGGTGTCGCCTCCGGGGACACGAGGACGACGTCCGCGCCCGCCGCGATCAGTGCCGGCAGGCGGCGCTGGGCGACCTGACCGCCGCCCAGGACGACCACACGGCGGCCGGAGAGGCGAAGGCCTACGGGGTAGGCGGGGTGTTCGGCCATGAGGGGCGGCTCCTCGTGCAGCTGTGCGTTGGGGGCCCGCTGCACCTTCGGAGCGGCCCTGACGTGCGATTTTAGCTGTGCCCGGGGCACAGGGGACGGGGTGGTCCGGCAGCTGAACACCGGACCACCCCGTGCCGTGACGCCTACTTCTCGGTGACTCCCGCCGAGTCGAACGTGGCCACCTCGTGCATCGCCCGGGCCGTGCTCTGCACGAGCGGCAGGGCGAGAAGGGCTCCCGTGCCCTCGCCCAGCCGCAGGTCGAGATCGACCAGGGGGCGCAGGCCCAGCTTGTTGAGCGCGGCCACATGGCCGGGCTCGGCGCTACGGTGGCCGGCGATGCAGGCGGCCAGCACCTCGGGGGCGACGGCACGGGCGACGAGGGCGGCGGCGCCGGCGCTGACGCCGTCCAGGATCACCGGCGTGCGCAGCGACGCGCCGCCGAGCAGCAGGCCGACCATGGCGGCGTGCTCGAAGCCGCCGATGGCCGCGAGGACACCGATCGGGTCGGCCGGGTCCGGCTGGTGGAGTTCCAGGGCGCGGCGGACGACCTCCGTCTTGCGGGCCAGCGTCTCGTCGTTGATGCCGGTGCCGCGGCCGGTGACCTCCGCCGGGTCGGCACCGGTGAAGACGGAGATCAGCGCGGCGGACGCCGTCGTGTTGGCGATGCCCATCTCACCGGTCAGCAGCGCCTTGTTGCCGGCCGCCACCAGGTCGCGGGCGGTCTCGATGCCGACCTCGATGGCCGCCTTGGCCTCCTCGCGGGTCATCGCAGGGCCGGTGGTCATGTCGGAGGTGCCACCGCGGATCTTGCGGGGCAGCAGACCGGGGGTGGCGGGCAGGTCTGCGGCGACACCGACGTCCACCACGCACACCTCGGCGCCGACCTGGCCCGCGAAGGCGTTGCAGACCGCTCCCCCGCCGAGGAAGTTGGCCACCATCTGCGCGGTGACCTCCTGCGGCCAGGGGGTGACGCCCTGGGCGTGCACGCCGTGGTCGCCGGCGAAGATGGCGACGGCGGCGGGCTCCGGGATGGGCGGCGGGCACTGCCGGGACAGCCCGGACAGCTGTGCGGAGATGATCTCCAGCATGCCGAGCGCGCCGGCCGGCTTGGTCATGCGCTTCTGGCGCTCCCAGGCCTCGCCGAGGGCCTTGGCGTCGAGCGGGCGGATCTGTGCGACGGTCTCGGCAAGCAGGTCGTGGGGTTCCTCTCCGGGCAGGGCGCGGCGGCCGTACGTCTCCTCGTGGACCACCCAGGACAGGGGGCGCCGCTTGGACCAGCCGGCCTGCATCAGCTCGGGCTCGTCCGGGAACTCGTCGACGTACCCGACGCACAGGTAGGCGACGACCTCCAGGTGCTCGGGCAGGCCGAGCGCGCGGACCATCTCCCGCTCGTCGAAGAAGCTGACCCAGCCGACGCCGAGTCCTTCGGCGCGGGCGGCGAGCCAGAGGTTCTCCACCGCGAGCGCCGAGGAGTAGGGCGCCATCTGCGGCTGGGTGTGACGGCCCAGGGTGTGCCGGCCGCCGCGGGTGGGGTCGGCGGTGACGACGATGTTGACCGGGGTGTCGAGGATGGCCTCGATCTTCAGTTCCTTGAACTGCTTGGCCCGGCCCTTGGGCAGCGACTTGGCGTAGGCCTCGCGCTGACGCGTCGCCAGTTCGTGCATCGTCCGCCGGGTCTCGGCGGAACGGATGACGACGAAGTCCCAGGGCTGCGAGTGGCCGACGGAGGGCGCGGTGTGGGCGGCCTCCAGGACGCGCAGCAGCACCTCGTGCGGGATGGGGTCGCTGCGGAAGCCGTTGCGGATGTCCCTGCGCTCGCGCATGACTTTGAGGACGGCCTCGCGCTCCGCGTCGGCGTAGCCGGGCGCTGCGGGACCGGTGGGCTGTCGTGCTTCCACCACTGCGGCCGTGCTCTCTTCTTCCGGGTCGGCGGCCCTGGTCTGCAGGTCCTCCGCGTGCTGTACGACATCGGGGGTGGGCACGGCTGCCTGCTCGCCCTCCCGGGGCGCGGGTACCGTGGCCACCGGCTCCTGACCCTCGTCCGGGGGGAGGACCAGGGGCTGCGGCGGGGTCGGCGCCAGGTGGGGGGTGGTGGGCACCTGGCCGTCGACCGGCACGAACTGCCCGAGCGGCTGCTCGGGGTGTGCCTGCTGCGGAACGTTGGACGGCAGCGGCTCGGCCTGTTCGGCGGGGGCGTCCGGCCCGCCGGTCTCCGGGTCGGCGGGGACACCGTCGGCCGGGGTGGCCGTCGTCGGCTCGGCGCCGGTGGCGGCCGGTGCGGGGGTGCCGTCGGTGACCGGCGCGGCGTCGGCCTCGGCGGGCTGCGGCTGCGGCGCGGCGGGGGCGGCGTCGGGCGCGGCCGCCTCGGCCACCGCGACCGGGAGGACGGCGTCCTGCGGGGCAGGCTCGGGCTGGGCCTGCGGCGCGACAGCGGCCTGGGCCTCCGGGGCGCCGGCCTCTGCCTCGGCGGTGGGCGCCGTGACTGCGGCCGGCTGGGGGCCGTGGGCCGGGTAAAGGTGCGGCTCGGGCGTGGCGGCGCCGTCGGTGGCGACGGGTGCCGCCGCGGCGTGCTGGGCCGCGGGAGCCTCGGTCTGCGCCGCCTCCGGCGCGAGGGCGAGGGCCCCGGCCTCGGGCGCCACCTCGGGGGTCTGTGCGGCTTCGGCGGCGGGCGCGGGCTGCGCCGCCGACGTGCCGGGCCGGATGTCCGCGGCGTCGGGCCGGGCGTCCTCGGTGCCGGGCTGCGGCGCCACGGCGACGGGGGCGGGGGCGGGGGCGTTCGGGGCGGGCTGCTCAGGGGCGGCCGACTCGGCCTGGGGCGGCATCGCTTCGGGGGCGGCCTGGGCCGTGTCGGGTACCTGGAGCGCGGGAACGGTGCCCGCGCCGTCCGCGGCGACGACCGCCTCGGCGGCCGTGGAGGCCCGTCCGGCGTCGGCGGCCGGCGCGCCGTCCACCGGTGCCGGGGCCGCACCCGCCGGAGCCGGCTCGGCGGGCCGGACGGGCTCGGTCGCCCCGGCGGCGGCCTGAGCGTCCTGTGGTTCCGGAGCGGGCACGGGGTGGCCCGGCACGTCGTGCGCCTCCGCCTCGTCCACGATGACGGCGACCTGTTCGGCGGGGGCGGTCGGAGGTACCCCCGGGACCGAGGCGGTGTGGGGATCCTGCGCGAGCGCGGCCTGTTCGCCGGTCGCGTCACCCGCCTCGGTGCCGGCGACCCCCGCGGGTGCCGCGACGGCGTCGGGCAAGGGTGCGCCGGCCTCGGTGACTTGACCGGCGGCGGCCGCAGCCTCGGCGGACTGCGCGGTCGGCGCATCCTGCCCGGCATCGGCGGAAGCCTGCGGGACGCCCTCGGCGCCGTGGCCGGGAACGGACGGCAGCCGGCCGCTCGCGGGGCCCTCGGCCGGAGCGGGCTCGAAGGCGCCCTCGCCCGGCTGACCGGCGACGGACGACGGCACGTCCGCGGGAGCCTCACCCGCGGGAGCGGTATGCACGCCGTCGTGGCCGTGCACGTGCTGCAGACCGTCGTGGGCGTGCACGGGCTGTACGCCGTCGTGGCCGTGCACCACCTGGGCCGGGCCCGGTGCCGGTGCGGCCGTCTGGTTCGTGAGGCGGGCGACCGCGGCCTGGGCGGCGCCGGACGGATCGGCGGCGGCGACGGCGTCCGCGGAGGCGGCGGCCGGGTCAACCGTTTCGGCAGCCGGTGCCCGCGTGCCGACCTGGGCCACCGCGGCCGGTGCCGGGACGTCGGCGGGCGTCGCGCCCCAAGGGGTGGCGCTCTGGGGTGCCATGTCGCGCAGCGGCTGGGCGTCGAGGTACTCGGGGCCGGTCGCGGGCGCGGCGGGCTGCCGTACCGGCGCTCCGGCCGGGCCGCGGTCGGCCAGGGAGCGGACCGGGCTGGCGGAGGTGTCGGGGATCGGCGGGCCGAGGTGCAGCGGACGGCGCGGCGGCTGCGCGGCGGCCTGCTGTTCCTGCGGGGCCGCGAGGATCGGCGACGGCGGCACGGACGCCGGGGCCGTTTCCGGCAGGCGGACGCCGCTGAGGTCGACGGAGCCGCTGTCACGGCCCGACGTCTCGTGCGGGCCCGGCTCGTGGACGGCCTCGACGACCGGTTCCGGAGGGGGCGGCGCAATCTCGTTGCCCCACGCGCCCTGGGCACCCGGCAGCAGCAGGTCTTCGTCCTCGGCGGGTCCTTCGGAGAGGTAGGTGTACGCACCGTGCGCGGGGACGCCCGGCTGCTCCACCATGCCTGCGCTCTCCGGCTGCCCCTCGCCCGGGACCTGGCCGGTGTCGGTCATGCGTACCCCTCGCCCATCGGTTAGTGCTTCCTACGACCAGCTCACCCGGAACGGCGCACCGACCGCCCGTAGTGAAGAACGAGCGTCCATGCCCAGCGGCACGAACGACCCGCCGGAAAAGGCGACAAAGCCATTCAGTGGCATTGTCCCGGCCGTTCCGCCGTCGCGACAGCATGATCCGCGACAGTCCGCTGTGGACTGCGCCACGTTGCGCGTCCTCCGGTTCCGCAGTACCACACCCACCCCAAAACGGGCGCGCTTTCCGGACATTGGCGAACGAAGTTCCGGGCCGCCCGGTGCGGTACAACGATCGGCCAGCCTACCGCGCGCAGTACGACAACAGGATCACGGGGCGCGGTCCGGGAGTACCCCGCTGAGCAGGAACGCCACGTTCCGCTCGGTCTCGGTCCAGGCGCGGGTGTCGAGCTCGACGGACTGGAGCAGGGCGCACTCGACCCGGTATCCGTGCTCGGTCAGGTCACGGCCGACGAGTTCGGCCGCGTCGCGGGTCGCGGCGTGCGTGACGATCCGCTGCGGGCGCCGGTCGGCGACCGCGGAGACGACGGCGGCTCCGCCGCCGCCGACCCGGACGACGTCCGGTTCGGGCAGGTTCTCCAGCACGTGCGGGGCGCTGCCCCGGACCACCTGGAGCTGGACGCCGAACCGGCGGGCGGCCCCCTCGGCGCGGGCGCAGGCCACCGGGTCGTGGTCGACGGCGATGACGGCGGCTCCGGCGCGCGCGGCCTCGGCGGCGAACGCGCCGCTGCCGCTGCCGATGTCCCAGACGAGGTCACCGACCCGGGGCCCGAGGCGGGCGAGTTGGGCGGCGCGGAGCAGTTCCGTCTCGCCCTCTCCGAGGCCGCTCCCGCGTCCGTCGCCGTAGGTCTCGTCGGGTTGCACCCAGCCGCGCGGGCCGGCGCCCGGGTCGCGCCCGGCGATCCAGCCACCGCTGTCGCCCGCCCCCGCCGGCCCGCCGATGACGATGACGACGTTGGGGTCGCGCCAGGTGTGGTCGGGGGCGTTGTCGGAGGTGACGACGGTGACCTGCTCGCGTTCGGTGCCCAGTTCCTCGCAGATGACGAAGGTGCGGTGGACGCCCTCCAGCAGCAGACCGAGCTCGGCGGGTCCGGCGCCCGGTGCGGTGAGGACGGCGACCTTGGGGTGGGCGCGGCAGACGTTCACGGCCCGGCGCAGGGTGCGCGGGTGGGCGACGACCACCTGGGCGTCGTCCCAGGGCATGCCGGCCCGGGCGAAGGCTGCGGCCACCGCGGAGACGGCGGGGACGACCTCGACCTCCAGGCCGAACTCCGGTGCGCGCAGGGTGCGTACGACACCGAAGAAGCCGGGGTCGCCGTCGGCGAGCACGACCGCGGTGCCGCGGTGGGCGGCGATGCGGCGGGCGGCGAGTGCGAGGCTGCCGAGGCGGATGCGTTCGGCGGTGGGCGGGACCTCGGGCAGCGCCAGGTGATGGGCCGCGCCCGCCACGAGCGTGGCGGCGCCGAGAGCGGAGCGTGCCGCGGCGGTCAGCGGCGAGCCGTCCCAGCCGATCACCGTGACCCGGTCGGCCATCGTCGTCTCTCTCCAGGTCTTCGCAGGTCGTCAGGGATGGGGGCCTGCAGGCAGGCTCCGTGAGGGTACCTGGTGGAGCTCAGTGACTCAGTTCCAGTCCGAGTACGACGTGAAACCGCTGGTGTCGGCGAGCTGGTCGCCGGCACCGGCCAGGTCTTCCGGCAGCAGGCTCCAGACGATGACGTCGGTGCGGACGTCCTTCCATGTCCCGTCCGCCGCCCGGCTCCGGGCTATCCAGGCGCCCCGCAGGACGCCCTCACTGATGCAGCCGATCTTCTGGGCGACCTGCTGCGAGGCGGCGTTGTCGGCGGCGGTGCGCAGCTCCAGCCGCTCGAACTTCTGGTCGCGGAACAGCCACTGCGCGGTGGCCAGGGCGGCCTCGGAGGCGTAGCCCTCGCCTCGCGCCCATGGCGCGACGACGTAGGCGATCTCCGTCGAGCGCACCCGCCAGTCGGTGTTCTGCAGATGGACGACGCCCACGAGGCGCTGGGTGAGGAACTCGTCGACCGCGAAGACGATGCCGCGGCCACCGGCGCGTTCGGCAGGGGCGATCTCGGTGATCCAGGCCCGGGCGTCGGCCTCGGTGTAGGGCTGGGGGACGGACGTCCAGGTGGTGACCAGCTCGTCGTTCATCATCTCGGCGAAGGCCTCGATGTCCGACTCCTCGAAGGGGCGCAGGACCAACCGCTCCGTGCTGAGGGAGACGTTGGGAAAGGTGCCAGTCATGCGCCGCTCCGTAACCTTCGAAAAACGTTCAGGGCCTGCTGAACTGCCCAGCATGCAGCATGAAAGCACTGAACCGCACGACGGGGTCCACACCAAGTGAAGGCGCGGACCCCGTGCGTGGCGGCGAGTGATCTTCGAGAGGTCAGAAGGACGGGATGACCGAGCCCTGGTACTTGTCCTCGATGAACTTCTTGACCTCGGGCGAGGTGAGGAGCTTGGCGAGCTTCTCGACCCGCGGGTCCTTCTCGTTGCCCTTCTTCACGGCGAGGAAGTTGCCGTACGGGTTGTTCTTCGCGGACTCGAGGACGATGGCGTCCTTGGCGGGCTTCAGGCCGGCGGAGATGGCGTAGTTGCCGTTCACGACCGCAGCGTCCACGTCGTCCAGGGAGCGCGGGGTCTGGGCCGCCTCGACCTCCTTGAACTTCAGGTTCTTGGGGTTCTTGGTGATGTCCTGCGGGGTCGCCTCGTTGCCGGCGCCGGACTTGAGGGTGATGAGCCCGTCGGTGGCGAGCAGCTTCAGCGCCCGGGCCTCGTTCACGGCGTCGTTGGGGACGGCGACGGTCGCACCGCTCTTCAGGGCGTCGGCCTTCTTGACCTTGTGGGAGTACAGGCCGAGCGGCTCCAGGTGCACCGTGACGACGGGCACGATGTGCGTGCCGCGCTTGCTGTTGAAGTCGTCCAGGTACGGCTGGTTCTGGAAGTAGTTGGCGTCCACCGAGCCGTCCTCGGTCGCCGTGTTGGGCGTGATGTAGTCGGTGAACTCCTTGACCTCGAGGTCGAGACCCGCCTTCTTCGCCAGGTTCTTCTTGACGAAGTTCAGGATCTCGGCGTGCGGGGTCGGGCTCGCGGCGACGACCAGCGGGCCGCTGTAGTCGTGCGAGCTGGAGGAGCTGCCGGAGCCGCAGGCGGTCAGCCCGAAGGTGAGGGCTCCGGCGGCGAGGACGACGGTGGTGAACTTGGCGGTGTTACGCACGAAAAGTGCCTTTCCTTAAGGGTGGTGCGACCCCGTGTGGGTGTACGGGGAGTCTGGGTGCCGCTGCGGAGAAGCGCGGGCGGCCTACGCGACCTTGCCGACGTCGGCCGCCGCGGGCTCCTCGGCCTTCAGCAGGCGCAGTTTCGGCGCCGGTCCGGAACGGCCGCCGCGGCTGTGCAGGGAGCGGGCCGCGAAGTCGCCGGCGAACTGGATCAGGGAGATCACGACGGCGAGGATCGCGACGGTGATCCACATCAGCTGGGTCTCGAAGCGCTGGTAGCCGTAGCGGACGGCGAGGTCGCCGAGGCCGCCGCCGCCGACCGTGCCGGCCATGGCGGAGTAGCCGATGAGGGCGATGACCGTGGTGGTGGTGCTGGCGATCAGCGAGGGCAGGGCCTCGGGGACGAGGACCTTGCGGACGATCGTCCAGGTGTTGCCGCCCATGGACTGCACGGCCTCGACGAGACCGTTGTCCACTTCGCGGACAGCCGTCTCGACCAGCCGGGCGAAGAACGGGATGCCGCCGATGGCGAGCGGCACGATCGCGGCGGTCGTACCGATGGTCGTCCCGGTGACCCAGCGCGTGAAGCTCATCAGCGCCACCATCAGGATGATGAACGGCATCGACCGGCCGACGTTCACGATCTGGCCGATCACCTTGTTGGCGACGACGTTCTGCAGCAGGCCGTCCCGGTCCGTGAGGACGAGGAGGATGCCTAGCGGGAGGCCGGCGGCGACGGCGATCAGGGTGGACCACAGCACCATCTGGAACGTCTCGGTACACGCCTGGGACAGCAGCGGCTGCATCTCGGACCAGGTCACTTGGCACCTTCCTTCACCAGCGGAGCCTGCTGGCCCACCACGTCGATCTGCAGGCCCTGTTCGCGCAGGAACCCGATCGGCACCACGTTGTCCTCGTAGCGGCCGGGCAGCTCGATGCGCATGCGGCCGATCTGAAGGCCGCCGACGGTGTCGATGGCGGCGCCGAGGATCGAGATGTCGATGTTGTAGGTGCGCGAGAGCTGGGAGACGACCGGCTGGGTGGCGGCCTCCCCGTGGAAGGTGACGTCGAGGACGGTCCGGTCGGCGCCGGTGCGCTCGCCGCTCACCGGGAACAGGGCGGACGCCAGCTCGGAGCCGGGCGTGGCCAGCAGCTCGCTGACCGTGCCGGACTCCACGATCCGGCCCTTCTCCATGAGGGCGGCGGAGTCGCAGATCGACTTCACGACGTCCATCTCGTGGGTGATGAGCAGGACGGTCAGGCCCAGTTGCCGGTTCAGGTCGCGCAGCAGCTGGAGGATGGAGCGGGTGGTCTCCGGGTCGAGGGCGCTGGTGGCTTCGTCGGAGAGCAGCACCTTGGGGTCGCCGGCGAGGGCGCGGGCGATGCCGACGCGCTGCTTCTGGCCGCCGGAGAGCTGGGCCGGGTAGGCCTTGGCCTTGTCCGCGAGGCCGACCAGGTCCAGCAGTTCGAGCGCCTTGCGGGAGCGTTCCCTCCCGGACTTGCCGAGGATCTCCAGCGGCAGCTCGACGTTGTCCTGCACGGTCCGCGAGGCGAGCAGGTTGAAGTGCTGGAAGACCATGCCGATCCGGCTGCGCGCCCGGCGCAGCTCCTTGCCGGCGCGGGGGCCGCGTCCGGCGAGGGCGGTGAGGTTCTGCCCGGCGACGGTCACGCTGCCGGAAGTGGGGCGCTCCAGCAGGTTGACGCAGCGGATGAGGGAGGACTTGCCGGCGCCGGACTGGCCGATGACGCCGAACACCTCCCCTTCGCGGACGTGCAGATCGACGCCGTCGAGGGCGGTGACCTCACGGCCGCGGGAGCGGTAGACCTTGGTCAGGCCCGAGGTGGTGATCACAGGATTTCCGTCACTGTCGAGTGCGCGGGCGTGGGTGTGCCCGGGCACGGGTGCATGCGGTTCAGGCATGAAACGTGGATGTGCGTCCCGTACGGACTGCGGCGCACGGACATGCCACGGCTCTCGCTTCGGGGCTCCCCGCTCTCGGCTTCGCTCGAGCGGGGGGACCCCCATGGCTCAGCTGATGCGGGGGCCCTCTAGAAGGCGCACATTCGACACATCAGGCGACACATACAACGAGCACCGGGCGTCATGGTCGCCTCGGTCGCAAGGGTGCGGCAGCTCGTCGTGGTCATGCGATCAGTAAACCAGACGTACGGTCCTGACCGGCCGCGACTGTCCGCATGGTGGACAGCGGCGGACAGCCTGGAACGGGTGCTCAGCAGCGGACGGAGATCTCCACGCCCCGGTCGGTGACCAGTGCGGACAAGGCCGACAGGTCCTCGACCACGAGGTCGGCGTCGAGTTCCGCCGCCCGGTGGGTTGTGGTCAACGCCACGGTGGTCATTCCGGCGGCGCGTCCCGCCCGGAGCCCGGCCGGGGCGTCCTCGAAGACGACGCAGTGGGCCGGGTCGACGCCGAGCTGCCGGGCGGCGAGCAGATACGGCTCGGGGTCGGGCTTGCCGCGGGTGATGTCGTCGGCGGCGATCAGCGTCTTGGGCAGGATGCCGACGGCGTCCAAGCGGGCCCCGGCGAGCCGCCGGGTGGCGGAGGTGACGACGGCCCACCGGTCGGCGGGCAGGGAGTCCAGGAAGTCCCGGGTGCCGGGCAGCAGCCGGACGCCTCCGTCCGGTACGTCGTCCACCTCGAGCTGCTCGACCCGTGCGACGGCCTCCGGGACCAGGTGGGCGGGCAGCAGGTCGGCGACTATCTCGGCGGCGGGCCGCCCGTGCAGTGCCACGCGTCCGAACTCCTCGGCGGTGATCCCGTACTCCCGGGCCCAGCGGGTCCAACAGCGCTCCACGGAGTCGAGGGAGGAGACAAGGGTGCCGTCGTTGTCGAACAGGAGGGCGTGCGCGTGGATCGTCATGGTCTAGACCCTACGGCGTACGGCGGGGTCGGCGGCCGGCGCCCGTTTCGGCCGTAATAAGGTCACCGCATGCTCAATGCCCTGACGCTGGTGACCGGCGTCGCCGCGCTGCTGCTCGCCGCCTGGTGCGGCTGGGCCGCCCATCGTGACCAGCCGACCAAGGACTGGCACTTCATCGGCATGGCCGTGGTGTCGTTGCTGGCCGTGGTCCAGCTGGTGGTCGGGATCGTGCAGCTGGTGCGGGGCGAGAAGCCGGAGCAGGGCACGACGATCTTCGTGGCGTATCTGCTGGGCGCGTTCGCATGCGTGCCGGCGGCGGGGTTCATGTCCCTGGCGGAGCGGACCCGTTGGGGCTCGGTGACGGTGGCCGCCGGCGGTGTGGTGCTGGCCGTGCTGGAGGTGCGGCTCTATGACATCTGGGGAGGCTGAGGTGACGGCGGTGGAGGAGAAGCCGGCCCGGTTGATCAGCGGGCCGGGCATGCTGCTCGTCTGGTTCTACGGCGTGATGGTGGTCGGCGCGGTGTCGCGGTCCGCGTTCCAGATCAGCACGGAGTTCGACCGGGCGCCGCTCGCTTATGCGCTGTCGGCGGTGGCGGGCCTGGTGTACGCGTTCATCACGTACACGCTGATCCGGGGCGGGGAGACGGCCCGGCGGGCGGCGCTGGTCTGCTGCGCGGCCGAGCTCGCGGGTGTGCTGATCGTCGGTACGTGGACCTTGGCCGACCACTCGGCGTTCCCGGACACGACCGTGTGGTCGTACTACGGGGCGGGGTACATCTTCATTCCGGTGCTGCTGCCGGTCTCCGCGATGTACTGGTTGCGGAAGGCGCCCCTTCAGCGGGGTGCGTGAGGAGCGAGCGCGACCGCTGATGCTTCGCGCTCGCGCCCCGCGGTTCTCCGCGCCCCTGACGCCGGCGCTTCGCTCACGCCGTCTGGACGAAGGCCCCCGCCGGCTTTTCCAGGATGATCAGGTCCACTCCGTCGGCGCCCTGGGAGCGGCCCACCGTCTCGTAGCCGGAGCGGCGGTACAGGCGGAGGTTGCCCTCGCTGCGGTGGCCCGTGTGGAGGCGGAAGCGGGTGGCGCCGCGCTCCTCGGCCAGTGCCGCCTCGGCCGCGCGCAGCAGCCGCGCGCCGATGCCGTGGCCCTGCAGGCGCGGGTGGACGCAGAGCCTGCCGATGGCGGCGGCGCCGTCCTCGGCGATCCTTCCGCGCACCGAGCCGACCACCTCGTCGCCGAGCCGGGCGACGAAGACGCAGTCGGAGGCGACCTCCTGGCGGACCGAGTCCAGGGTCTGCACGAGCGGGGCGATGCGGTAGTTGCCGTACAGCGCCGCTTCGCTCTGGAAGCACAGGTACTGGAGTTTGAAGATCTGCTCCGCGTCCTGTTCCGTCGCCACCGAGATGGTCACGCTCATGCCCATGTGCGCACGCCTCCCGCTCACCTGATCATCTGTCGTCCCCCACTCCTATCCCCGCGCTTCGCGGGCCGCAACCTCCGGCGTGAGCAATCGGCGCAGACATCCCAGACATCTGGAACGTTCCGGCCCAAGGCTGCCCTGTGAGATACCCAACTCCCCCGCGATCTCCCGGTATGTCAGATCCTTCGGGGACAGCAGGGCCTCCATGAGCCGGGGGCAGCGGCCGGGCAGGCGCCGCACCGCCTCGCGCAGCGCGCGGCACCGGGCGGCGGTGAGGACGTGTTGCTCGGGGTCGGCGCGGACGTCGTCGGCCGGCTCGGCACCGTAGGGACGTTCCCGGCGGATGGTGCGGCGGCTGCGGCGCGCCTCCGCGCGGACCGCCTTGCGCAGCCAGCCGTGCGGGTCGGGCGGCGGTCCTTCGGCCTCCAGGCGCTCCAGCAGGCGGAGCCAGACGGCCTGCTCCAGGTCGCCCGGCTCGGCTCCGGCGGCATGTGCCTCGGCCGAGGCCTCGGCGGTGAGCAGCGGGCTCAGGGCGGCTACCAGGTCGTGCGTCATATGCGGAACGACGCGCCCCCCCGGGGCCAGGTTTCCGAAGCGCCACACAGTCACCCCGAACGGAGTCCCCGCGAACCCGGGCGTTGACGAGGCGGACCCACCGGCCGCTCCCCGAGGCCGGCCAGCACGTCACCGGCCGCCCGGGTGCCGCCCGGGCCTACCCGCGGCGCGTACCGGGCGAGGACCACCTGGGCCGAACCGCGGCGCGACGCCGGCCCCGTCGGGCCCTCACAAAGATCAGCCCACGGCGACGGCCCAACCAGGCGGTGCCCCGGTCGGCCCGCGGCATCGACCGACCAGGCGCCAGCGCGGCCGCGGCGTCGGCCGAAGGGAAGTCGCCCGGACCACCCCCCGACACCGACCCACCGCACGGTCACCAGAGCCGAGCCAGCCCACAGCGCGGGGCGCTGCTCGATGGCCCGCGCCAGCCCACAGCGCGGGCCGACCGGTAACCGCCCCGATCAGCCCACGACTTCGGCCGACCCGGAGCCACCGGAGACAGCCCACGGCGTCGGCCGGCCAAGAGCCGCCGGGACGGTCATGGTGGTGGTCCGCCGGGCGGGTGGTGTGGTCAGTTCGCCTGGAAGTCGGCGCGGGCGAGCACGGCGGTGTCGGCGTTGTCGGTGAAGACGCCGTCGATGCCGGTCGCGAAGTACGTCTTGAAGGCGCCGAAGGAGTCACCGTAGGCGTCGGCCGCGCTGCCCTTGCGGTACTCCGCCGGGAGGAACGGATTCTCGTTGCGCATGGTGTACGGGTGCAGGATCAGGCCCACCCGGTGCGCGTCGGAGACCAGGGTCGTCGGCTTGGCCAGGGTGCCGTCCGCGTTCTTCGGGATGACCAGGTCCAGGGTCGGGCCGATGCCCTGCGCGTAACCGGCGATCTCCCGCAGGCCCTTGGGGGTGATCAGGTCGGCGACCGTGCGCGGGTCGCCCGCCTCGACGAAGTCGTAGGGGCGGCTGTCCGCCGAGGAGAGCAGCACGACGAGCGGGTTGTCGACCAGCTGGTTCAGCTTCTGGATGCTGGTGGGCTCGAAGGACTGCAGGATGACCGGCGAGTTCCGCCCGTCCTTGCCGTACTTGCGCAGCAGCTTCGCCACCCGCTCCTCCAGGCCGAGGCCGAGCCCCCGGAAGTAGGTGGGGTGCTTGGTCTCGGGGTAGATCCAGACCTGCCTGCCACGCTTGCGGGTCTGCTCGTCCTGCCACTTCAGGACCTCTTCGAACGTGGGGATCTCCCAGCGCCCGTTGTAGAGGGTGTTGTGCGGCCGGTTGGCGGGGATGCGTTCGACGGCGCGCAGGGTCTTCAGCTCGGCGAGGGTGAAGTCCTCGGTGAACCAGCCGGTGGTGGCGACCCCGTCCAGCAGCTTGGTGGTCTTGCGGTCGGCGAACTCCGGGTGCGAGGCCACGTCCGTGGTGCCGCCGATCTCCGGTTCGTGCCGGCAGACGAGGTGGCCGTCCTTGGTGGGCACCAGGTCACCGGCCTCGACCACGTCGGCACCGAGGTCCAGGGCCAGGTCGTACGAGCCGAAGGTGTGCTCGGGGCGGTAGCCGCTGGCACCCCGGTGGCCGATGATCGTCGGCACCGGCAGGCTCTTCAGCCCACGGCCGGCCCGCCCGGCCGTCCGCGTCTCGGCGGCCTCCGCGACGCCCGGCCGCCCGAGGACCGCTCCGCTCGCGCCGAACACCGCCGCGCCGAGGATCGCCCGCCGTCCGGTGCCCTGTGCCTTCTCGTTCGCCTGGTCGCTGCCCATCAGCGCCCTCCTGCCGTCTCTTGAGTGCGCGCCGATCGTAGGGGCGCACACATGACCGAAGGGAGGCCCTTTTCGGAACACGTGGGTGACGCCGCATGTCCTGTGGGAGCCGTGCGCCGGGAGCCGTCGGCAGCGGCGGCGGCCGGTGCTGGACGGCCGAGCGGGTGAGACCGGGCGCGATCTCCGTCACATGGCCACAGGGGCGTCACAGCCCGTTCCCGACACGTCACCGCAGGTAAACCCGCGTCAACTCTTTGTAAGACCTCGGTGAACCGGCCGCACCCGATGTGCGCCGGGCCCGGAGCCGCGAGTAATGTCCTCACCTGCACAGACTCATATCGCTTCCCTCGACATCGGAGGACCCGTTGTCCCGCTTCGCGCTCATCAAGGCAGTGCTCGGACCGATCATGCGCCTGATGTTCCGCCCACAGGTGGAGGGCGTGGAGCACATCCCCGGTGACGGGCCGGTCATCCTGGCCGGCAACCACCTCACCTTCATCGACTCGATCGTGCTGCCGCTGGTCACCAAGCGTCAGGTGCACTTCATCGGCAAGGACGAGTACGTCACCGGCAAGGGGATCAAGGGCCGCCTGATGGCCTGGTTCTTCACCGGCGTCGGCATGATCCCGGTGGACCGGGACGGGGCGAACGGCGGTGTGGCCGCGCTGATGACCGGGCGGCGGATCCTCGAGGAGGGGAGGATCTTCGGGATCTACCCCGAGGGCACCCGCTCGCCCGACGGCCGGCTGTACCGGGGGCGCACCGGTATCGCACGGCTGACGCTGATGACCGGAGCGCCCGTCGTTCCGTTCGCCATGATCGGCACCGACAAGCTGCAGCCGGGGGGCCGTGGCATCCCGCGGCCCGGCAAGGTCACCGTCCGCTTCGGCGAGGCGATGGAGTTCTCGCGGTACGAGGGCATGGACCGGGACCGGTACGTGCTGCGGGCGGTGACCGACTCCGTGATGGCGGAGGTCATGCGGCTGTCCGGGCAGGAGTACGTGGACATGTACGCCACCAAGGCGAAGGCCGCGTAACACCGCCGGCGGTCCGGCGGGTTCCTCGGGCGCAGGCGCGTGGGGGCTGGTCGCGCCCACGCGGCGGTCGCGCCCACGTGGCGGAGCCGGATGTCGATACGGCCCCGCGCCCCTTTCGGGGCGCTTCACTCACCCTGCGCTTTCCAGTTTCTGCCCCTTCAGCAGGAACCACGCCGCCACCGCCGTTCCCAGCAGGACCGCCGCTCCCGCGCCCGAGGCCAGCTGCAGCCCGTGGACGAAGGAGTCACGGGACGCGCTCAGAAGTGCCCCCGCCGTGTGCGGGGGCATTTTCGTCGCTGCCTCCACCGCGGCGCCCAGTGACTCGTGTGCCTGCGCCGGGGTGCCGGCCGGGCCGGTGAAGTCGCGGTAGGCGCCCGTGACGATCGAACCCAGCAGGGCGATGCCCAAGGCCGCGCCCAGTTCGTACGCCGTCTCGGAGACCGCCGAGGCGGCGCCTGCCTGCTCCTTGGGCACGCTGGACAGGATCACGTCGGCGGTGACCGTGAAGGAGAAGCCCGCGCCGACGCCCACGACCAGGAGCGCGGCACCGAGGACCGGGTAGCCGGTGGACCGGCCGAGCGCCGTCAGCACGGCCAGGGCCAGACCGACCGCCGCGAGGCCGCCGGAGACCACGGTGCGGACCGAGAAGCGGCGGGCCGCGCGGCCCGCGACGAGACCGGCGGCCACGGCGCCGACCGCGGCGGGCAGTTCGGCCAGCCCCGCCTCGAACGGGCGCCTGCCCTGGACGAGTTGCAGGTACTGGGAGAGGAAGAACACCAGCCCGGACATGCCGAGCACGGTCAGCAGGTCGGCCAGGACCGCACCGCTGAAGCCTCGGCGCCGGAACAGCCGCATGTCCAGCAGCGGAGTCGGCATGGTGAGCTGGCGGTGCACGAAGCCGTAGATCGCCGTCGCACCCAGCAGTCCCGCGGCGAGCGTGGGCCAGGTGACACCGTGGGTGGCCGCCTCCTTGACGGCGTACACCGCACCGATCACGCCGACGAGCGACAGGACGACGCTGATCAGGTCCCAGGGGCCGGGGTCCGGGTTGCGGGACTCGGGCAGGGTGCGGATGCCGACCAGGACGAGGACCGCCATCACGGGCAGGTTGATCAGGAACACCGAGCCCCACCAGAAGTGCTCCAGCAGGAAACCGCCGGCGATGGGGCCGACGGCCGTGCCGGCGGAGGCCGTAGCACCCCAGATGCCCACGGCGAGGCTGCGCTCGCGCGGGTCGTGGAAGAGGTTGCGGATCAGGGCGAGGGTGGCGGGCATCAGGGTCGCGCCCGCGACACCGAGCAGCGCCCGCGCCAGGATCATCAGTTCAGGGGTGGTGGCGTAGGCGTTGAGCACGGATATCGCGCCGAACGCCGTGGCACCGCCGAGCAGGATCCGCTTGCGGCCGATGCGGTCGCCGAGGCTGCCCATCGAGACCAGAAGACCGGCGATGACGAAGGAGTAGACGTCACCGATCCACAGGAGCTGGGTGCCGGAGGGGTTGAGGTCTTCGCTGATGTAGGGGGTCGCCAGGCCGAGGACGGTGGCGTCGACGGCCACCAGCAGCACGGCCAGGACGAGGACGGAGAGCGCGAGCCAGCGGCCCGGGCGCTTCTCCACCTCCGCCGCGCGAACCGGCTGCAGGGTGCTGGTCATGGTTCCTCTCTTCGCAGAGAACCGCCGAGCAACAGCTCGGCGATCATGGTCGGGAAGTCACGGGCGGCCACGCGGCCGTCCAGGGTGGCCCAGGCGCCCGAGGCGATCAGGCCGTACAGCGCCTCGGTGAGCCAGACCGGAGTGAGGTCGATGCGGAACTCGCCGTTCTGCTGGCCGCGTTGGAACAGGGCGCCGATCCGGGCGTCGAGCCGCTGCCAGCCGTCGTTCTGCCGCTCGCCCTCCCACAGCTGGCTCTCGCCGTAGAGGAAGGCGAGCAGACCGGCGGCCGGCTCGATCTCGCGGACGAGCCGGCGCACGGCGTCGGCCGCGGAGCCCTCTTCCGGCCGGGCCCGGTCCAGAGCGGCCTCGCACTCCGCGATGCCGAGCGCCTCCAGTGCCCGCACCAGCGCGTCGCGACCGGCGAAGTGGCGGTGCAGCGTCGCCCGACTGATCCCGGCGGCCTTGGCGACCTCGTCCATGGTCGCGGTGGATCTACGGGTCAGCAGGGCGGCCGCGCTGCGCAGCACGTGGTCACGATCGAGGGCCATGAGACGAGCATAGAGCATGTGAGACATTCATGTCTCACATAAGGCGTGCGTGACTCATCCGTGTCGGTCACGGCCGATCAGGGGTCAGTGCCAGGGCAGCTGTCCGCGCCGCTCCCAGTAGGCGTGCGGCTCCTCGGCGAGTGCGGCGAGGCGGGTCATCTGGTCCGCGTCGAGGTCGACGGCGGGAGCATGGAGGTTGGAGGCGAGCTGGGTGACCGTCGCGGCGCCGGAGAGGACGACGCCGGCCCACGGCTGCCGCAGGATCCAGGCCAGGGCCACGGCGTCGCAGCCGAGGCCGGTCTCCTCGGCGACGGACTTCAGCTCCGCCGGGGCGTGCGGGGCGGCCAGCCTGCCGTTGGCCAGTCCCTCCTTGACGATCACGGTGAGCCCGGCCTCGTGCGCCTCGGCGAGCGCGGGTCCCGCCGACTTCTCGAGCACGTTGAACGTCGACTGGACGGTGCGGAAGAGGGGCTTGCCGTCGGCGGTGATCTCCAGGGCGGCCCGGACGGCGTCGGCCTGGGCGGGGCCGCTGGTGGAGAAGCCGATGCTCAGGCCCTGGGCCGCGGCCTCGCCCAGCCGGGCGTGCAGGTCCTTGTCGGTGAGGGCCGGGCTGTCCGGCGTCACCGAGTGGATCTGGTAGAGGTCGAGCCGGTCGCCGAGCAGCGCGTCGGTCTCGGCGCGCTGCCGCTCGTACGCGGCGAGGCTGTGGTCCTTGACCTCGTGCTGTTCGGCGTCGGTGGACCAGCCGGCGGTGTAGGTGTAGCCCCACTTGCTGCCGACGACCACGTCGTCGATGTCGGGGCGGGTGTTCAGCCAGTCGGCGAGGAACTCCTCCGAACGGCCGTAGGAGCGGGCCGCGTCGAAATAGCGCACGCCCTGGGCGTAGGCGGCGTCGAGGAGTTCGTGGGTGCGCCGGCGCAGCGCGTCGGCGCTGCGGTTGTCCCCGAGGTCCTCCTCGCGGCCCAGGTTGATGTAGCCGGGGCGACCCACTGCGGCGAGGCCGAGGCCGATGTGGCAGGTGGGAGTGGTGGCGGTGGCCAGTCGGGCGAAGGGCATCGCGGGTTCCGTTCGGTCGGCTCCGTGCAGCTTCCGACCAACGTAACGCGCGATGCCCTTGGGGGTCCGCCGCAGAGCGCGGGGCGTGCTGTGTGTTCGCGAGTGGGGGTACGCCGTGGTTCTCGCGCGCTTTTCCGCGCCCCTTTCGGGGCGCCTGCCCTCAGCTCTTCTTCTTGGCGTCCGCCCACTCGTGCTGAGCCGCCACGTCGGCCCTGACCTCCGCCAGCTGGACGGCGACCGCGCTCGGCGCCGTGCCGCCGCGGCCGCTGCGGGAGGCGAGGGCCCCCGGGACGTTGAGGACGGAGCGCACCTCCGGAGTCAGATGGGCGGAGATCTTGGCGAACTGCTCGTCCGTGAGGTCGTCCAGTTCCTTGCCCTCGGACTCGGCGACCTTGACGCACTCCCCCGCGACCTCGTGCGCGACCCGGAACGGCACACCCTGCTTGACCAGCCACTCGGCGACGTCGGTGGCGAGCGAGAAGCCGGCCGGGGCCAGCTCCTCCATGCGCTCGCGGTGGACGGTGAGGGTGGCGATCATGCCGGTGAAGGCCGGGAGCAGGATCTCCAGCTGGTCGCAGGAGTCGAAGACCGGCTCCTTGTCCTCCTGGAGGTCGCGGTTGTAGGCGAGCGGCAGGGCCTTGAGGGTCGCCAGCAGGCCGGTCAGGTTGCCGATCAGACGGCCGGACTTGCCGCGCGCCAGCTCGGCGATGTCCGGGTTCTTCTTCTGCGGCATGATCGACGAGCCGGTGGAGAACGCGTCGTGCAGGGTCACGAAGGAGAACTCCTTCGTGTTCCAGATGATGATCTCCTCGGCGATCCGGGAGAGGTTCACGCCGATCATCGCGGTGATGAAGGCGAACTCGGCGACGAAGTCACGGGAGGCGGTGCCGTCGATGGAGTTGCCGACGCTGCCGTGCTCGAACCCGAGGTCCTGCGCCACCGCCTCCGGGTCCAGACCGAGGGACGAGCCGGCCAGGGCACCGGAACCGTATGGGGAGACGGCCGTGCGCTCGTCCCACTGGCGCAGCCGCTCGGCGTCCCGGGACAGGGACTGCACATGGGCCAGGACGTGGTGGGCGAAGAGCACCGGCTGGGCGTGCTGGAGGTGGGTGCGGCCGGGCATCGCGACGTCGGGGTGGGCCTCCGCGAGGCCGATCAGGGCGTCCTGGAGCTCGGCGATCAGACCGCCGATCGTACGGGCGTGATCCCTCAGGTACATCCGGAAGAGGGTCGCGACCTGGTCGTTGCGGGAGCGGCCGGCGCGCAGCTTTCCGCCGAGGTCGGGGCCGAGCCGCTCCAGCAGGCCGCGCTCCAGGGCGGTGTGCACGTCCTCGTCGGCGATGGTGCCGGTGAACGCGCCGGACGCGACGTCGGTCTCGAGCTGGTCGAGCCCGGCGATCATGCGCTGCAGCTCGTCCTCGGTGAGGAGGCCGGCCTTGTGCAGGACGCGCGCGTGGGCTCGCGAGCCGGCGATGTCGTACGGCGCGAGCCGCCAGTCGAAGTGGACGGACGCGGACAGCTTCGCCAGGGCCTCGGCGGGACCGTCGGCGAAACGGGCGCCCCAGAGCCGTACGTCACCGCTGTTGCTGCTCACTTGCGCTGCTCCTAGAGAGGATGTGGATGGGCGGACGGTACTCGCACCGTACTCACGCCAGGTCCCGCCTGGCGGCGATCTTCGAGGACAGGCCGTAGATGTCGATGAAGCCCTTGGCCGCGGCCTGGTTGAAGGTGTCGCCGGTGTCGTAGGTGGCGAGGTCGAAGTCGTACAGGGAGGACCGGGAGCGCCGGCCGGTGACGACCGCACGGCCGCCGTGCAGAGTCATCCGGATGTCGCCGTTGACGTGCCGGCTGGCCTCGTCGACGAAGCCGTCCAGGGCGCGCTTGAGCGGGGAGAACCACTGGCCGTCGTAGACCAGTTCGCCCCAGCGCTGCTCCACCTGCCGCTTGTAGCGGGCGAGTTCGCGCTCGACGGTGACGTTCTCCAGCTCCTGGTGGGCGGTGATGAGCGCGATCGCGCCGGGAGCCTCGTACACCTCTCGGGACTTGATGCCGACGAGCCGGTCCTCGACCATGTCGATCCGGCCGATCCCCTGGGCGCCGGCGCGCGCGTTGAGCTGCTGGATCGCCTGCAGGACGGTGACGGGGCGGCCGTCGATCGCGACCGGGACGCCCTGTTCGAAGGTGATGACCACCTCGTCGGCCTCGTGCGGCGTGGCGGGGTCGGCCGTGTATTCGTAGATGTCCTCGATCGGGGCGTTCCAGATGTCCTCGAGGAAGCCCGTCTCGACCGCGCGCCCGAAGACGTTCTGGTCGATGGAGTACGGGGACTTCCTGCTGGTGGCGATCGGGAGCCGCTTGGCCTCGCAGAAGGCGATGGCCTTGTCCCGGGTCATCGCGTAGTCGCGGACCGGGGCGATGCAGCTCAGGCCGGGGGCGAGGGCGACGATGCCGGCCTCGAAACGGACCTGGTCGTTGCCCTTGCCGGTGCAGCCGTGGGCGACGGTCGTGGCTCCGTGCTTCTGGGCGGCGGCGACGAGGTGCTTGACGATCAACGGCCGGGAGAGGGCGGAGACCAGGGGGTAGCGGTCCATGTAGAGGGCGTTGGCCTTGATCGCCGGGAGGCAGTACTCCTCGGCGAACTCGTCCTTGGCGTCGGCGACTTCGGCCTCCACCGCGCCGCAGGCGAGGGCGCGCTTGCGGATGACGTCCAGGTCCTCGCCGCCCTGGCCGACGTCCACCGCGACGGCGATGACCTCGGCGCCCGTCTCCTCGGCGATCCAGCCGATGGCGACGGAGGTGTCCAGACCGCCCGAATAGGCGAGTACGACGCGCTCGGTCACGGGTTTCTCCTCACACTGCACATGCGGTCATGCATGAGTATGCAGAACTCTGCATGATTCGTCAATGGAGGGTGGACACGGTGGTCCCGAAGGGTGGACTCCTCCGCAAACTCCTTAGACAGGCGAACGAGTCACGCCGATACTCGGTGGACATGGGAAAGACGCATGAGCGCATCGACGGCAGGCTCCGGACGTTCATCGAGGAGCAACCCCTCTTCTTCACCGCGACCGCCCCGCTCTCCGGCGACGGCACGGTCAACCTCTCCCCCAAGGGCCTTCGGAACTCCTTCGCCGTGCTGGACGAACTGACCGTGGCCTACCTCGACTTCGCCGGGTCCAACGCGGAGACCATCGCGCACCTCAGGGAGAACGGGCGGATCACCCTGATGTGGTGTGCGTTCCAGGGCCCACCGAACATCGTGCGCGTCCACGGCCGGGGCGAACCGGTCTTCCGGGACGACCCCCGGTTCAAGGAGCTGCTCGCCCGCTTCCCGGACATCGACCCGAGCGCGCACGGGCTGCGCGCGATCATCGTCGTCCACGCCGAACTGGTCCGCGACACCTGCGGGTACGCCGTCCCCCACATGACGTACGAGGGCGACCGCGACCTGCACGGGAGGCGCTTCGCGCGGGAGGACGACAGCTCGCTGAGCGCGTACTTCGAGAAGAAGGAGCACGTCGCGACGAGCCTGGACGGCCTACCCGGGCTGCCGTTGCCGCTTCCGCCGTCTAGCGTCTGAGCCATGCGTCCCGGTGTCGTGCTCGCCCTCGTGTCCGCGTCCTCGTTCGCCCTGCTCGGTCTCGCACCGGCTCCGGGCTCCGTGCCGCTGCCCGCGCAGATGGCGGACACCGGCGGCGGCAGCCAGCTGATCACCGCGCAGGCGGACCGCGCCGACTCCACGTCGGGGACGCTCACCTGGTGGGACCTGAAGGAGGGACAGTGGGTGCAGGCCGGCACGGCACCGGCGCGGTTCGGGGCGAACGGGCTGGTCGAGGGCGGCTCGCGCGAGCAGGGCACGAACACCACGCCGACGGGGCTGTACGGCGTTCCTTTCGGCTTCGGGACCAAGGCGGCGCCGAGCGGGACGAGCATCGAGTACCGCACCGTGCAGGAGACTTCGTGGTGGTGCCAGGACAATGACTCGGGGTCGTACAACCGGTGGGTGGATCCGTTGCCGGGTGACTGCCGGGCCTCGGAGTCCGAGCACCTCGTCTCCTACGCCACGCAGTACGCGTACGCTCTCGTGATCGGATTCAACTACGAGCAGCCGGTGCGGGGGCGCGGCGCCGGTATCTTCCTGCACGTCAACGGTGCCGGGGCCACGGCCGGTTGTGTGTCGGTGCCGGAGGACGCGATGGAGCGGATTCTGCGGTGGGTGGACCCCCGGAAGCGGCCGCACATGGCCATGGGGACGGCGAGCGGGACCACGGCGGTCACCCGGTACTGAACGTGCCGGGCGCGGTTCACGCCCCTTGGACCGGCAAGCGCACCGTGAACGTGGTGGAGCCCGGTGCGCTCTCCAGGCCGACGCTCCCCGCGTGCGCCTCCACCACCGCCGCCACGATCGACAGGCCAAGGCCCGCCCCTGCGCCGGGGGCATCCGCTCGGCGGCGGTGTTCGGCTCTGGTGAAGCGTTCGAAGACGCCGGGCCGGACCTCTTCGGGGACACCGGGGCCGTCGTCGTGGACGCAGAGGACGGCGGCGTCGGCTCGTTCTTCCAGGGTGACCGTGACCTTGGTGCCGGCGGGTGTGTGCAGACGCGCGTTGGCCAACAGGTTGGCCAGCACCTGTTGGAGGCGGTGGGCGTCGCCCTGGACCGTCACCGGGTCCACCGGGAGGTCCAGCATCCAGCGGTGGTCGGGGCCGGTGGCGCGGGCGTCGGTGACCGCGTCCAGGACCAGATGGGTCAGGTCGACCGGGTGGCGCTCCAGCGGCCGGCCGGCGTCGAGACGGGCGAGCAGGAGCAGATCGTCGACCATCAGGCCCATGCGGGACGACTCGGCGGCGATCCGCTCCAGGGCCCGGGTGACCTCGGGCGGCACCGGGCCCGGGTGGAGCAGGGCGAGCTCGGCGTGGCCGCGGACCGAGGCGACCGGGGTGCGCAGCTCGTGGCTGGCGTCGGCGGCGAAGCGGCGCAGCCGCTCCTCGCTCGCGTGCCGTTTGGTCAGCGCGTCCTCGACATGGCCGAGCATGCGGTTGAAGGCCGCGGCGACCCGCCCGACCTCCGTGTGGGGGTCGGCGTCCGGGGCGCGCGGCGGCAGCGCCACCTCGCCGCTGGCCAGCGGGAGCTCGCTGACCCGGGTGGCGGTGGCCGCGACCCGGCTGAGCGGCCGCAGCGACCAGCGCACCCAGAAGGCACCGGCCACCCCGGCCACCACCAGGGCCAGGCCGAACACGATCGCGGCGACCAGCTCCAGCCGGTGGACGGTGGCCTCGACCGGCTCCAGCGGCAGCCCGACGATCAGCACGTCCCCGTCCCGGCCGGCGGAGGCGACGACCCGGTAGTCGTCCAGCGCGGACAGTTCGACGGTGTGCGGCCGGCCGTCGGCCGGTACCCGGGCCAGCCGTGCGGCGTCCGGTGCGGTCAGGTCGACGTTCAGGTCGGCCGCCAGGTCGCCGGAGCGGATGAGGCCCTTGTTGGTCACCTTGCCGTTCAGCAGGCGGGCGCCGAAGGTGCCGGTGGCCATCCGCCGGGTGTCGCCGTGCTCGTCCCCGTCGTGGTCGTCCGGCCGCTGCCCCTTGTGCTCCAGGCTCTCCGGGAACCGGGTGCCGACCTGGGAGAGCTGCTCGTCCACGCGCTGGGTGAGGGAGCCGTTCAGCTCGACGACCGCCGCCAGGCCCACGGCCGCGCAGCTCACCGCCAGCAGCACCACCAGTCCGATGGTGAGCCGCGCGCGCAGCGTCCGGAGCCGGCCCGGGCGGTTGCGGCGGCCCAGACGGTTCAGACGGCCCAGACGGCCCAGACGGCCCAGACGGATGAGACCGTGCTGCAGTCCGTTCGGCTTGCCCGGGCGGGTCACTTGGTCACCGGTTTCAGGACGTAGCCCGACCCACGCACGGTGTGGATCATGGGCTCGCGCCCCGCGTCGATCTTCTTGCGCAGATAGGAGATGTACAGCTCGACCACATGCGCCCGGCCGCCGAAGTCGTAGGACCAGACCCGGTCGAGGATCTGCGCCTTGCTGAGCACGCGGCGCGGGTTGCGCATGAGGAAGCGGAGGAGTTCGAACTCGGTGGGTGAGAGTTCGATCAGGTCACCGGCCCGGGTGACCTCGCGGGCCTCCTCGTCCATCACCAGGTCCCCGACGATCAGCCGCGGCCCGTCCTCCAGCTGCCTGGCCATGCCCGCCCGGCGCAGCAGGCCGCGCAGCCGGGCGACGACCTCCTCCAGGCTGAAGGGCTTGGTGACGTAGTCGTCGCCGCCCGCCGTGATGCCCGCTATCCGGTCCTCGACCGCGTCCCTGGCCGTGAGGAAGAGCACACACACGTCGGGCTTCGCCTCGCGCAGCCGGCGCAGCACGGCGAAGCCGTCGGTGTCCGGGAGCATCACGTCCAGGACGACGGCGTCGGGCAGCAGCTCGCGCGCGGTGCTCAGCGCCGAGGCGCCGTCGGCGGCGGCACGCACCTCCCAGCCCTCGTAGCGCAGGGCTCCGGTGAGCACCTCCGCGAGGTCGGGATCGTCGTCGACGACGAGGACGTGCAGCGGGGTGCCGTCGGGTCGGGTGAGGGCCGGGCGGCCGGAACGGGTCGTGTTCATCGCGCCTACCAGCATCGCCCCTGTCCAGGGGTGCGTCGTACCCGCTGCCCTCTGAGTTTTCTCTGAGTGCGCGCTCCCACCCTCTCAACGCCGGCTGAGAACCCCTTCTGAGTCCGCTCTGAAAAGGCCTGTGCAGGGGTCCCTCAGAGGTGGCTCAGAGCTTCCCGCCGCACAGTGGCCGGGTACGGCGGACGAAGGGACAGCGACTGATGACGACCGTGGACACGCGTCGGGCGGCCCCGCCCGCGACCGCACGGCGCTCCCCCGCGGGGCCCGTGCTGGCCGTGCTGTGGGGCGGGGCGGCGGCCGTGGTCGCGCTGTGGTGGGCGGACACGGGGTCCGTGGTCGGTACGGCCGGCTGGCTGACCGGCGCCGGGCGGATCGCCGGCCTGCTGTGCGGGTACGCCTGCGCGGTGCTCCTCGGCCTGATGGCGCGGGTGCCGCTGCTGGAGACCCGGATCGGCTCGGACCGGGTGGCGCGCTGGCACGCGATGGCCGGCCGGTACACGATCTGCCTGCTCGTCGCGCACGTCGCACTGATCCTCACCGGATACGCCGCCCAGGACCGGGCCACGCTCTGGCACGAGACGGCGGCCGTCGTCCTGGACTACCCGGACATGCTCAAGGCCACCGCCGGCACGGTGATCCTCTTCGCGGTCGGCATCACCTCGGCCCGGGCCGTGCGCCGCCGTACGAGCCACGAGTTCTGGTACCACGTCCACCTGCTGACCTACGCGGCCGTCTTCCTGGCCTTCTTCCACCAGCTGACGCTGGGCGACGAGTTCAACGGCAAGCCGGTCGCGACCGCCGTCTGGTACGTGCTCTACCTGGGCGTCGCGGCCCTGGTGCTGTGGTACCGGATCCTCGCCCCGGTGCGGCTCAACCGGCGCCACCGGCTGCGCGTCGACTCGGTTCACCGGGAGGCGCCCGGCGTCTACTCGATCGTCGTGCGCGGGCAGCACCTGGACGGGCTCGGGGCACGCCCCGGGCAGTTCTTCCGCTGGCGGTTCCTCGGCGAGGGACTGCGCTGGACGTCGACGCCGTACTCCCTGTCGGCGCCGCCGCGCCCGGACCTGATGCGCATCACGGTCAAGGCCCTCGGCGACCACAGCACGGCCGTGGCCCTGCTGCGGCCCGGCACCCGGGTGTGGGCGGAGGGCCCCTACGGCTCCATGACCGCCGACCGGGCCACCAGCCACCACTCGCTGCTGATCGCGGCCGGCGTCGGCATCACCCCGCTGCGGGCGCTGTTCGAGACGCTGCCCGGTGAGGTCACCCTGCTGTACCGGGCGCGCGGTGCCGAGGACCTGGCGCTCGGCGGGGAACTGGAGTCGATCGCCCGTTGGCGCGGCGCCCAGGTGCTGTACGCGCTGAACGGCCCCCGGGGCGAGCGCCCGGACATCACCGCGGAGTCGCTGCGCGCCACCTTCCCGGGACTCGCGGGCCACGACGTCTACATCTGCGGGCCGCACGCCTTCGCGCAGGACGTGTACGAGGCACTGCGCGCGGCCGGGGTTCCGGACCGCCGTATCCACCACGAGTCGTTCGAACTGTGACCGCCGCAGAGCCGTCGACGAGAACTGTGAGGCCGTAGAAGTGCACGCGTTGAAGAAGAACCGCCCGCTCCGCCGGATCGTGCTGGCGAGTGCCGCCACGGTGTCCGGGATGGTGCTGCTGCTGTCGCTGAAGCCGCACACGAGTCCCGTGCCGGCCACGGCCGACACCAAGTCGCCTGCCGTGGCGAGCAGTTCGGCCCCGTCGAGCGGATCGGGCGGCTCGTCGGGCGGCTCGTCCTCGGGTACGAAGGGTGTCTCCAAGACCGTCACCGGCGACACCGTCCAGACCCGCTGGGGCCCGGTCCAGGTGCGGGTGACGATCAAGAGCGGCAAGATCACGGAAGTGACGGCCGTGCAGTACCCGTCGGACAACCCGCACGACCAGGAGATCAACAGCTACGCGCTGCCCCAGCTGCGGCGCGAGACGCTGGACGCGCAGAGCGCGAGCATCGACATGGTGTCGGGGGCGACGTACACCAGCACCGGCTACCGGCAGTCCCTCCAGTCCGCGCTGGACTCGGCGGGGCTCTGAACACTCGGCGCATGCGGCACGTATCTGAGGGCCAACGGTCGAGTCCCCACGGAGGAACCGTGTCCACCACGCTCGCAGGCGGACGTGCCGCCCGCCGACAGACGATGCGCCGCATCCGCCCGCGCCGCAGCCCGGCCGTACCGCTGCTGCTCGCCGTCTGGGCGGGCGCGGTGGGCGTCCTGTGGCTCTGGTGGCACAACACCCCGTCCATCGCCGACGACAACAGCAGGATTCTCAACGCGGGCCGCATCACGGGCCTGTTGGCCGGCTACCTCATGGCGCTGGTCGTGCTCCAGATGGCGCGCGTGCCCGCACTGGAACGGCGGGTCGGCTCGGACCGGGTGGCCCGCTGGCACGCGATGAGCGGCCGCTACACGCTGTGCCTGATCGTGGCGCACGTCTTCCTCACCATGTGGGGGTACGCGCTGCAGGCGGGCAAGTCGCTGAACGACATCGTCCAGCAGACCATCGACTCCATCAACCAGCTGCCCGACATGGGCAAGGCCGCCATCGGCACGGGCCTGTTCGTGCTCATCGGCCTGTCCTCGATCGGCGCGGTCCGCCGCCGGCTGCCGTACGACACCTGGTACCACGTCCATCTGCTGACGTACGCGGCGGTGTTCCTGACGTTCTGGCACCAGATCACCACCGGCAACGACTTCGCGGTCGAGCCCATGGCGAAGACCTTCTGGTACGGCCTGTACGGCGCGGTGACCGCACTGGTGATCTGGTACCGGATCCTCACCCCGATCCGGCTGAACCTCCGGCACCGGATGCGCGTGGAGGCCGTCGTCGAGGAGACGCCGGGGATCGTCTCGGTGCTGATCAGCGGGCGGAGGCTGCACCGGATGGGTGCGGAGGCGGGGCAGTTCTTCCGCTGGCGGTTCCTCGCTCCCGGGATGCGCTTCAGCTCGCACCCGTACTCGCTGTCGGCGGCGCCGCGCCCGGACATGCTGCGGATCACGGTGAAGGCGATCGGCGACCACAGCGCCCGGCTCCGGGAGCTCACCCCCGGCACCAAGGTGTGGGCCGAGGGCCCCTACGGGGCGATGACCGCCCAGCGCCGCAGCCGGGGCAAGGTGCTGCTGGTCGCGGGCGGCGTCGGCATCACACCGATGCGGGCCCTGTTCGAGACGCTGCCCGGCGCGGCCGGGGACATCACCCTGCTCTACCGGGCCAACACCACCCAGGACCTGGCGCTGTGGGACGAGCTGGCGAAGATCGCCGACGAGCGGGGAGCCCGGCTGATGTACGCGGTGAACAGCCCCGACGGTGAACGCCCGGACATCTCCGCGGAGAACCTGGAGCGGAAGATCCCGGACATCGACCGGCACGACGTGTTCATGTGCGGCCCGCCCGGGTTCGCGCAGTCGGTGTACGAGGCACTGCGCGGCGCGGGGGTCCCCGCCCGCCGCATCCATCACGAGTCCTTCGAGATGTGAGCGGGAGCTACGGACAGATGAGGAAGAGCCACCCCATCCGGCGGATCATGCTCGCCACCGCGGCGACGGTGTCCGGTGTCGTGCTGCTGCTGTCGCTGAAGCCGGCGTCCGATCCGGCCGCGGCGTCCGCGGCGGGCGCGGCCCCGCAGGCGACGGCGGCACAGCAGTCACCGCAGGGCGGCGCGCAGGCGGCGGGCGCGGCCGGTTCGGCCGGTTCGGCCGCCGGCACGGTGACCGGTGACGCCACACAGACGCAGTACGGGACCGTGCAGGTCCGGCTGTCCGTCGCGGGCGGGAAGATCACCAAGGCGGAGGCCGTCCAGGCGCCCAAGGGCGGACTCAGCGACCAGAAGACCGCATTGGCGGTCCCGAAGCTGAACCAGGAGGCCGTCGCGGCGCAGAGCGCGCAGATCGACGCGGTGTCCGGGGCCACCTACACGAGCAACGGCTACAAGAAGTCGCTCCAGTCGGCCCTGGACAAAATGAAGTCCGCGCCGGCCGGTTCGGCGGGTTCCGGTTCCTCCGGCACCTCCCACTCCTCCGGTGCGGCGCAGGCCCGTACGGTCACCGGGAAGGTCGCGCAGACCCAGTACGGCCCGGTCCAGGTGCGGATCACGGTCAGCGGCGGCAAGATCACCAAGGCGGAGGCCGTCCAGGCGCCCAAGGGCGGACTCAGCGACCAGAAGACGGCGATGGCCGTGCCCAAGCTGAACCAGGAGGCCGTCACGGCCGGCAACGCGACCATCGACGCCGTCTCCGGCGCCACCTACACCAGCACCGGCTACAAGCAGTCGCTCCAGTCGGCCCTGGACCAGGCCGGTGGCTGACGCGGTGGCCGAGTCGGCTGAGGCTCCCGCCGCGGTGCGTCATGCGGAGGAGGTCATGGGGACCGTCTTCTCCTTCGACGTCCGCGGCGGGGAACCCGGTGCGGTGCGCGAGGCCCTGGCCGAAGCCGTGGCCGGTCTGCACCGCACGGACGCGTTGTTCAGCACCTATCGCGAGGACAGCGAGGTGTCACGGCTGGCCCGGGGTGAGCTGACCCTGGCACAGTGCGCGCCCGAGATGGCCGAGGTGCTGGACCTCGCGGCCGAGGCGGAACGGGTGAGCGGGGGCTGGTTCAGCGCCCGCTACCGGGGCTCGCTCGACCCCACCGGCATCGTCAAGGGCTGGGCCGCCGAGCGGGCCGCGCGGCTGCTGGCGGAGGTGGCCGGCGTGCGGGGGGTGAGCGTCAACGGCGGCGGGGACGTCCAGTTGCTGGGCATGCCCGAGCCGCAGCGGCCGTGGCGGGTGGGGGTCGCCGATCCGCTCCGGCCCGGTGGGCTGGCGGCGGTGATCTCCACGGCGGGCGTGGCCGAGCTGTCGGTGGCGACCTCGGGCACGGCGGAGCGGGGCGCACACATCGTGGATCCGCGCACGGGCAGGTCGGCGGTGACGGACCTGGTGGCGGTGACCGTGGTCGGTCCGCGCCTGACCTGGGTGGACTGCTGGGCCACGGCGGCCTTCGCGATGGGCTCGCGGGCGGGGCTGGCCTGGCTGGAGGCGCTGCCGGACGTCGAGGGCCTGCTGATCACGGCCGGTGACGAGGTGCGCTGCACCGGGGGGTTGGCGGCACGGCTGGGCTGAGGGCGCTCCTTCTTCCCCGCGGCGCCTGCCCAACGGCATGGTCCCGGCGCGACGACGGCGCCGGGACCCTCGGATGCCATCGGCCGCATACGGGCTCAGTGCCCGTTCTGGGCCAGGCGCAGCAGGTGGTCCGCCAGTGCCTGGCCGCCGGTCGGGTCCCGGCTGATCAGAAGCAGTGTGTCGTCACCCGCGATGGTGCCCAGGATGTCGTGCAGTTCGGCCTGGTCGATGGCGGAGGCGAGGAACTGCGCGGCCCCGGGAGGGGTCCGCAGGACGACGAGGTTCGCCGATGCCTCTGCGGAGATCAGCAGCTCCTGCGAGAGCCGCCGCATCCGCTCCTCCTTCGCCGACCCCCCCAAGGGGGCGCGGGGGGTACGGAATCCCCCCTCGCTCGGCACCGCGTAGATCAGCTCGCCGTCGGTGTTGCGGATCTTCACCGCGTTCAGCTCGTCGAGGTCCCGGGAGAGCGTCGCCTGGGTGACGCTCAGCCCGTCGTCGGCGAGCAGCTTCGCCAGCTGGCTCTGCGACCGCACCGGCTGCCGGTTGAGGATGTCCACGATCCGGCGGTGCCGCGCGGTACGGGTCTGCGGCACGGCGGGCCCGGCACCCGCCGCCTGCTCGTGGTCCTGCGCATGGCTCATCGTCGTCCTATTCTCCGGATCGTCCGTCCCCATCCGCTGGGTTCGCTGCGTCGAGGATGCCGGGCAGCGCCCGGAGGAAGGCGCCTGTCTCGTCGTCGTTCACGTTCAGCGGCGGCATGAGCCGTACGACGTCCGGGGCGGGCGCGTTCACCAGGAACCCGGCCTCCTGGGCCGTCTGCTGCACCTGGTGCGCGCGCGGCCCGGTGAGCACGATACCCAGGAGCAGACCGGCACCCCGCACATAATCGATCAACGGGTGGCCCAGAGCCTCGATTCCCGCGCGCAGCCTCTCGCTCTGCCGTTTGACGTTCTCCAGCAGCCCGTCGTCGGCGATGGTGTCGAGCACGGCGAGCCCCGCGGCACAGGCGACCGGGTTGCCGCCGAAGGTCGTGCCGTGGTGGCCGGGCCGGAGCAGTTCGGCGGCCCGGCCGAAGGCCACGGTGGCACCGAGCGGCAGTCCGCCGCCGAGCTGTTTGGCCAGGGTGACGACATCGGGGAGGACGCCCTCGTGGGCCTGGTACTCGAACCAGGTCCCGGTGCGGCCGACGCCGGTCTGCACCTCGTCCAGGACCAGCAGGGCACCGGTGGCGGCGGTGATGGCGCGGGCGGCCTTCAGATAGCCGGCCGGCGGCACCACGACCCCGTTCTCCCCCTGGATCGGCTCGATGACGACGAGCGCCGTCTCCTCGGTGACCGCGGCGGCGAGCGCCTGGGCGTCACCGTAGGGAACGTGGGTGACGTCGCCGGGCAGCGGCCGGAAGGGGTCCTGCTTGGCGGGCTGGCCGGTGAGCGCGAGGGCGCCCATCGTACGGCCGTGGAAGCCGCCGTCGGTGGCGACCATATGGGTGCGCCCGGTGAGCCGGCCGATCTTGAAGGCGGCCTCGTTGGCCTCGGCGCCGGAGTTGCAGAAGAAGACCCTGCCCTCCCGGCCGAAGAGCGTCAGGAGCCGTTCGGCGAGGGCGACGGTGGGTTCGGCCATGAAGAAGTTGGAGATGTGGCCGAGGGAAGCGATCTGCTTGCCGACGGCCTCGACGATCGCCGGGTGGGCGTGGCCGAGGGCGTTGGTGGCGATGCCGCCGACGAAATCGTGATACTCCCGGCCCTCGGCGTCCCACACCTTCACACCCGCGCCGCGCACGAGGGGCAGACGGGGGGTGCCGTAGTTGTCCATGAGCGCGCCCTGCCACCGCGCGGTCAGATCCCGGTTGCTCATGTGTCCCCCTGTTCGTCCGGCACGACCATGGTGCCGATGCCTTCGTCGGTGAAGATCTCCAGCAGGATCGAGTGCTGGACCCGGCCGTCGATGACGCGGGCCGTGTGCACGCCGTTGCGCACGGCGTGCAGGCAGCCCTCCATCTTCGGCACCATGCCCGAGCTCAACTCCGGCAGCAGCTTCTCCAGCTGGGAAGCGGTGAGGCGGCTGATCACCTCGTCGGAGTTCGGCCAGTCCTCGTAGAGGCCCTCCACGTCGGTGAGGACCATGAGGGTCTCGGCCCCCAGCGCAGCAGCGAGTGCCGCAGCCGCCGTATCAGCATTGACGTTGTAGACATGGTGGTCGTCCTGGGAGCGGGCGATCGAGGAGACGACCGGGATGCGGCCGTCGGCGAGCAGCGCCTCGATCGCACCCGTGTCGATCGCGGTGATCTCGCCGACCCGCCCGATGTCGACCAGTTCGCCGTCGATCTCGGGCTGGTGCTTGATGGCGGTGATGGTGCGGGCGTCCTCGCCGGTGAGTCCGACGGCGAGCGGCCCGTGCTGGTTGAGCAGCCCCACGAGCTCGCGCTGCACCTGGCCCGCGAGCACCATCCGTACGACGTCCATGGCGTCCTCGGTGGTGACGCGCAGGCCCGCCTTGAACTCGCTGACGATCCCGTGCCTGTCCAGGGCGGCGCTGATCTGCGGGCCGCCGCCGTGGACGACGACCGGCTTGAGGCCGGCGTGTCTGAGGAAGACGACGTCCTGGGCGAAGGCGGCCTTCAGCTCCTCGTTCACCATGGCGTTGCCGCCGAACTTGATGACGACGATCTTGCCGTGGTGCCGGGTCAGCCAGGGCAGCGCCTCGATGAGGATCTGGGCCTTCGGCAGGGCCGTGTGCTTACGGGTGCTCATGACGAGTAGGCGCTGTTCTCGTGGACGTAGTCGGCGGTCAGGTCGTTGGTCCAGATGGTCGCGCTCTCGGCACCCGCCGCCAGGTCGGCGACGATGTGCACCTCGCGGTAGCGCATGTCCACCAGCTCGCGGTCCTCGCCCACCGAACCGTTCTTGCACACCCACACGCCGTTGATGGCGACGTTGAGCTGGTCCGGCTCGAAGGCGGCCCTCGTCGTGCCGATCGCGGAGAGCACCCGGCCCCAGTTGGGGTCCTCGCCGTGGATCGCGCACTTGAGGAGGTTGTTGCGGGCGATCGAGCGGCCGACCTCGACGGCGTCCTCCTCGCTCGCCGCGTTGACCACCTCGACCTTGATGTCCTTGCTGGCACCCTCGGCGTCGCCGATGAGCTGCCGGCCGAGGTCGTCGCAGACCTGCCGTACGGCCTCGGCGAACTCCTCGTACTGCGGGGTGATGCCCGAGGCGCCGGAGGCGAGCAGCAGCACGGTGTCGTTGGTGGACATGCAGCCGTCGGAGTCGACGCGGTCGAAGGTGACCTTGGTGGCGGCGCGCAGGGCCTTGTCCAGCACCTCGTTGCCGAGGTCGGCGTCGGTGGTGAGGACGACCAGCATGGTGGCGAGGCCCGGCGCGAGCATGCCGGCGCCCTTGGCCATGCCGCCGACGGTCCAGCGGTCCTTCGTGACGACCGAGGTCTTGTGGACGGTGTCGGTGGTCTTGATGGCGATGGCGGCCTTCTCGCCGCCGTGCTCGGAGAGCTGGGCGGCGGCGGTCTCGACGCCCGGCAGCAGCTTGTCCATGGGCAGCAGGACGCCGATGAGGCCGGTGGAGCAGACGGCGACCTCGACGGCGCCGCGGCCGAGCACCTCGGCCGCCTTCTCGGCGGTCGCGTGGGTGTCCTGGAAGCCCTTCGGGCCCGTGCAGGCGTTGGCGCCGCCGGAGTTGAGGACGACGGCCGAGACCTGGCCGCTCTTCACGACCTGCTCCGACCACAGCACCGGCGCCGCCTTCACGCGGTTGGAGGTGAAGACGCCCGCGGCGGCACGGCGCGGCCCCTCGTTGACCACGAGGGCCAGGTCGGGGTTGCCGTTCTCCTTGATCCCGGCGGCGATGCCCGCCGCCGTGAATCCCTTGGCTGCCGTGACGCTCACGGTGCGACTCCGATCGTGGAAAGTCCGGTGGTCTCGGGGAGACCCAGGGCGATGTTCATGCTCTGGACGGCACCGCCCGCGGTGCCCTTGGTCAGGTTGTCGATGGCGCTGATCGCGATGATGCGGCCCACGCTCTCGTCGTGAGCGACCTGGACCTGAACGGCGTTGGAACCGTGGACGGACGCCGTGGCGGGCCACTGGCCCTCGGGGAGCAGACGAAGGAAGGGCTCGTCGGCGTAGGCCTTCTCGTAGGCGGCGCGGACGGAGTCCGCCGTCACCCCCGCGACGGCGGACGCGCTGCACGTGGCGAGGATGCCGCGCGGCATCGGCGCCAGGGTCGGCGTGAAGGAGACGGAGACCCGCTCCCCCGCCGCCGCGCTCAGGTTCTGGATCATCTCGGGGGTGTGCCGGTGGCCGCCGCCGACGCCGTACGGGGACATGGAGCCCATGACCTCGCTGCCGAGCAGGTGCGGCTTGGGCGCCTTGCCCGCGCCGGAGGTGCCGGACGCCGCGACGATCACCGCCTCGGGCTCGGCGAGTCCGGCGGCGTAGGCCGGGAACAGGGCGAGAGTGACGGCGGTGGGGTAGCAACCGGGCACCGCGATGCGTTTGGCCCCCTCCAGCGCACGGCGGGCACCCGGAAGTTCGGGGAGGCCGTAGGGCCAGGTGCCGGCGTGCGCGGAGCCGTAGAACCTCTGCCAGTCGGCCGGGTCCTTCAGCCGGAAGTCGGCGCCCATGTCGACCACGAGCACATCGGGGCCGAGCTGCTCGGCGACGGCGGCGGACTGCCCGTGCGGCAGCGCGAGGAAGACCACGTCGTGCCCGGCGAGCGCCTCGGCGGTGGTCTCGGTGACCACACGGTCGGCCAGCGGCAGGAGGTGCGGCTGGAGCGCGCCGAGCCGCTGGCCGGCGTTGGAGTGTCCGGTCAGGGCACCGATCTCGACCTCGGGGTGCGCGAGGAGCAGCCGCAGGACCTCACCGCCCGCGTAACCGCTCGCCCCGGCCACCGCCGCACGTACCGCCATGTCCATCCTCCTCTAGACGGCATGACTATACGTGACACTGCACGTTTATGCAATCGACTTGGGCAACATCACCCAGCGGGACACGACGAACGTGACCGGGATCGCCGCGGCCGAGGCGAGCAGCGGCGCGAAGTGGCTGCCGGCGTGCAGGACGTCGACGATCACGTACACACCGGCCGTCGTGATCAGAAAGTTGGTGACGTTGGTCAGGGGGAAGAGCAGGAATTTGCGCCAGGTCGGCGGTGTCCGGTAGGTGAAGCGCGCGTTCAGGAAGAAGGACCCGACCATACTGATACCGAAGGCGAGAACATGCGCGGCCAGATAGGGCAGCCAGGTGAGGAACAGAAGGTAAAGACAGTAATAGGTGGCGGTGTTGATCACGCCGACCAGGCCGAAGGTGAGGATCTGTCGCTTCAAGGAATGAGGTCTTTCGTCCGTTCCACGTTGGTCGCCTTCACCAGGAAGTGCGGGCGGCCCTTCACCTCGTAGTAGATGCGGCCGGTGTACTCCCCGATGACTCCCAGCATGACCATCTGTACGCCCGCCAGGGCGGTGACGGCGGTGATGATGGTCACATAGCCGGGCGTCTGGACGCCGTTGACCAGTGCGGCGCCCACGATCCAGGCCGTGTAGAGGCCCGCGCACAGCAGCAGTCCCATACCGAGCCACAGGGCGGCGCGCAGCGGGCGGTTGTTGAAGGACAGCAGGCCGTCGATGCCGTAGTTGAGCAGGCCGCGCAGGTTCCAGGAACTGCTGCCGGCCTCGCGCTCGGCGTTCTCGTACTCGAACGTGGTGCTCGGGAAGCCCACCCAGGCGAACAGGCCCTTGGAGAAACGGTTGTACTCGGTGAGGGCCAGCACGGCGTCCACCACGCGACGCGACAGCAACCGGAAGTCACCGGCGCCGTCGACGAGTTCGACGTCGACCAGGCGGTTGACGAGCCGGTAGTACAGGCGGGCGGTGAGCGTGCGGGTGAGGCGGTCACCGGTGCGGCTGCGCCGGGCGATGACCTGGTCGTGGCCCTCCTCGCGCAGCCGGATCATCCGCCGGATCAGCTCCGGCGGATGCTGCAGGTCGGCGTCCATGACGATCACCGAGTCGCCGGAGGCGTGCCGCAGGCCCGCGAGCAGGGCGGCCTCCTTGCCGAAGTTGCGGCTGAAGGAGACGTAGCGGACCCGGGCGTCGCGGTCGGCCAGGTGCTCCAGGACGGTGAGCGTACGGTCGCGGCTGCCGTCGTCGACGTACACGAACTCCATGTCGTGGCCGAGCGGCAGCAGTTCCTCGGCGACGCCCTGGATCCTGTCGTGGAAGCGTTCCAGGACGTCTTCCTCGTTGTAGCAGGGCGCGACGATCGATATCAGCATGGCAGGTCCCCCAGGGGCACGGTCAGGGTGCGGCGGTCACGCGCTCGCGCGCTGGTGTGGTCGTGGGCGGCGCGGGGACGCGCCGGCGGCGGACGGCGGTGAGGGCGGTGAGCAGGACGAGGCTCGCGAGCGAGACGAGCCCGACGGTCGTGCCCAGCCGCAGGCCGGGTGGGTGGAAGGTGCAGGTCAGGCTGGTCGAGCCGGCGTCCAGGGGGACGGCGATCAGGCCGTGGTAGTCGCCGGCCGGTCGCGCCGGGCCGTCGTCCGTGGCGCACCGCCAGCCGGCGATGCGGGGTGCGGCGACGACCGCGATCCCCTTGCTGCCGGCGGGCAGCAGGGCGCGGACGGTGCCGTCGGAGACGCTCACCCGGGTGGCGCCGGTGGCCTTCAGACGGGCGGCGGCGGCGTGCAGCCGGACGGTGTCCAGGCAGCCGACCGCGCCGGGCGGTATGCGGCCGGGGCGGTCCGGTGCCAGCTCGATCCGCACGCTCCCGGAGGGCGGGGTGCGGCCGAGCGGCTCCATGGCGGCCCGGTTGCGCCCGCGGGAGAAGCGGAAGGGGACGCCGGTACCGGTGCCCGCGAGCCGTGCGGTGCCGGAGAAGTGCGGCGCCCACAGATTCACCTGTGTCCCCGCCGGGCAGCGGGCCGTGACCACCGGTCGGGTCAGGGCGTCGCCCGAGCCGACGTAGCGGCTTGGCACCGGCTTGCCGCCGTGGTCGTGCACGGAGACCCGGGGCACGGCGTAGACGCGGCTGCCGAGCAGCAGTTCCTGGTTGCGGTACGGCGAGGGCCCGAACGGGGCGTCGTCGGGCGCGGTCCGCACCGTCACCAGGGGCGGCACCTCGCGCCGGGTGACGGTGACCGGGGCACTCTCCGTGCTGTCGGCGCTGCCCGTGCTGCCCGTGCTGTCGGTGCTGTCGGTGCTGTCGGTGCCGGCCGGGGCCGGTGGTTCCTGGTGCGGGTCCGGCGGGTTGTGCAGCCGGGCGCCGACGGAGAAGACGACGTCGGTGACGGCGTTGTCGAGGCTCTCCACGCTGCGGCCGCGTGAGGTCCAGCCGCCGCCGAGCGCGGTCAGGGTACGGCTGAGGACGTCGGAGGTGAGGCTGCTGTAGTACTGCGCACCCTGGCCGCCCACCAGCATCGGGTCGTTGCCGACGGTCCGTTCGCGGCCGGGGTCGGTGCGGTAGCGGGGCCAGCCGTCGGCGTCGGCGATCGCCGAGGCCTGCCGCTCCTGGCGCTCACCCCAGGGCGCGTAGTCGTCCAGGTGTTTCAGGCGCAGCTCGGTGGCGACGGCGGAGGTGGCGGCGCTCTCGCCGACCTGTGCGCCGAGGAGGACGGCGACGGCGAGGCCGGCGAGTCTCGTGCGCGGCCCGGCGCGCCCCAGGAGGACGAGCCCGGTGAGGGTTCCCGCGACGGCGAGCAGCAGCACCGGCCAGGTGTGCGGCCGTACCAGCGCGCTCCGGCCGGCGACGGCGGTGATCAGGACGAGCAGCGCGGTCGCGGCCCCGAGCGCACGCCGGTCGGGCGGCCCGTACGCCAGGCCGTGCCAGGCGGCGATGACCAGCAGTCCGCACAGGACGAAGGCCTGCCGGTAGGAGCTGCCCTGCGGGGTGGCGAAGGCGTGCCAGGCCAGGCTGGTCGGCGCCCACTGGAGCGACAGCGCGACCGCCGCGACCAGCGCCGTCCAGCCCAGGCGGACCGGGGTGGGGACGGCGCGGTGGAAGGGCAGGGCGAGGGCGAGCACCAGGGCGGTGATGCCGACGTAGAGGGCCGGGGAGCCGAAGCCGTACGTCGCCGGCAGCAGCCGGGCGAGCAGGTCCTGGCCGGCCACCGGTGTGAACTGCTGTACGCGGCCCGGGTAGGCGTGCCTGGTGCCCAAGTAGATCACCATGACGACGGGGGCGGCGAGGCCGATGCCGAGGGCGACGGTGAGGGCGGCGCGGCCGGCCGCCGCGAGTGCCTGCCGGCGGGGCGGGCGGGTGAGCAGCAGGCGCAGCAGCAGGACCAGTGCCGCGCCGAGGGTGGCCATGTAGGCGGTGTAGAAGTTGGCGGTCCAGGCGAGGGCGACGATCAGGACGCCGGGGAGGCGCCGGCGCCCCGCGAGCGCCCACTCGCCGACAAGGCACAGCAGCGGCAGGGCGATCAGACCGTCGAGCCACATCGGGTTGTAGTCGGCGTCGGCCACGGTCCAGCCGCACAGTGCGTAGGAGGCGCCGAGCAGTCCGGCGGCCCACCAGCGCCCGGGACGCAGGGTGAGCAGCAGCCGGGCCATGGCGGCCGCGGCCGCGGCGATCTTCAGTACGGTGACGACGTAGACGGCGAGGTCGATCCGGTCCCGGGGGAAGACGGCCACGAGCAGGGCGAACGGGCTGCCGAGGTAGGTGCCGAGGTCGGGCAGGAAGCTGGAACCGTAGCCGGACTGCCAGTTGACGAGCAGACCGCCGTCGGCGTGGCCGTGCAGCAGGTCCCACAGGTGGGCGTGGAAGGGCACGAACTGGTTGCCGAGGTCGTTGACGCTGCGCGTGCGGGGGCCGAAGGGGTAGCTGCGGGCGAGGACGTCCCCGGCGCAGAACGCCGTCAGTGCGACGGCCGCGGCGAGCAGGGCGGCGGCCCGCGCTGGACGGGATATCGGTTTCACACCTTTTTGCATTTTCCGGCGTTCCCCCACAAGGTGTGCCCGTCATTTCGCCGACCTAGACGAGCCTTCTTTCCGGTTGGTTGTGCGCTCACCGAAAAGTGATGCGCCGCACTCCGAATACGGGAAACTCCGCGTGGATTTGATGGCCAGCCGGGAAATCTCTGATTTACGGAGGGTGTTTTTACGGTGAACGAGCTCTGGCACAATGCGAGAAGGGGTAGGAGCACGCCGATGGGGCGGGCATGGCGGAAGGGGCGACGGTGGCCGAGTTCTGGCCCGTGGCCGACGTACTGGCCCATCTGGCCGGTCGCTGGCGCGTCGAGCGCGACGTGCGGGACCTGGCGAGCGGAGAGCGAGGGCACTTCCGCGGGATGACCGTCTTCGGCTCACTGGAGGGCGGCGGACTGCTGCACGAGGAGTCCGGCACCTTCACCTGGCAGGGTGTGGCGCGGCCGGCGACCCGTACGCTGCGCTTCCTGCCGGGACCGACGCCGGGCAGCGCGGACGTGCGGTTCGCGGACGGGCGGCCCTTCCACGCGCTGGATCTCGGCTCGGGGCGGTACGTCGCCGAGCACCCGTGCGCCGCCGATCTCTACCTGGGCGAGTTCACCGTCCTGGACGCCGACCGCTGGCACACGGTGTGGCGGGTCGGCGGTCCGGCCAAGGATCTCGTGCTGGCCACGGACTACGTGCGTGAGGGCTGAGCGCAGACGCCGTCGAGGCGGAGGTTCCAGCGGCCCGCCCGGCCGGTGACGGTGGACGTCGACAGCGGGCGCACGTCGATGTTCCAGTAGGTCGAGGGCGGCGCCTTCAGGGCGTAGACCAGGGCCGCGCGGATCACGGCGGGCTCGGCGACGGCGACGATCCGGCCACTGTCGTCCGCCGGACGGGTGTCCAGCCAGCCGCCGACCCGGGAGATGAAGGCCAGCAGGGACTCGCCGCCGTGCGGGGTGGAGCGCGGGTCGGCGAGCCAGGCGTCCACCGCGTCCGGCTCGCGGGCCATCGCCTCGCCCAGCGTCATCCCGCGCCAGCGGCCCATGTCGCAGTCCCGGAGCGCCAGCTGGACCAGCGGCGCGTATCCCAGCGCGTCGCCGGTGGCCCGGCTGCGCGGGGTCGGCGAGCAGTAGCGCAGCTCGGCCGCCGCCAGTGGCAGCAGATCCCCGGCGGCGCGCTGCACCTCGTCCCAGCCGGCCTGGTCCAGCGGCCGGTCGTCCTCGAAGCGCTCCGCCAGCAGCGGGGAACTGCGTGCGGCGGCGACGAACGTCACCCTCAGTGGCATGCGGTGATGGTGTGCCGCCGGTGAGAGCAGGTCAAGGGGTGCCGCCTGTGAGCTACAGCGGGTGAGCAACCGCTTACCCGAACGGAGTGGACCATCCACTGGCCGCGTACGCCACCTGCTTCCCCGAGGACCGCTCGTACACGCCGAAGTTGTATGGGGGGAACCGCTCGCGGAGCTTCGCCCTGCGCACCGAAGCCGCCTTCGCACTCGCCGAGCGGATCACCGGGGTCCGCCTGACTCCCGAGCTGTTCGAGTCGCTCGAGATCACCTGCGCGCTGGTGACAGTGCCCTAGGGTCTGCCGTCACGGGCCGCCCGCAGCCGCCGTACCCCCTCCGTGATCTCTCCGGTGCCGGCGACCGCCGCGAAGCTCAGGCGCAGGTGGGCGGCGGGGGGTTCGGCGCTGAAGTAGGGGCGGCCGGGCGTGAGGGCGACGCCCGCGCGGAGGGCGGCCACGGTGAGCGCGGACTCGTCGGCACCGTCGGGGAGGCGCAGCCACAGGTGGTAGCCACCGGACGGGATGTGCGGCAGGGCGATTTCGGGCAGGTGCAGGGCGAGCGCGGCCGTCATGGCGTCGCGGCGGGCCTTCAACTCGGCCGAGAGCGCCCGCAGATGGCGCGGCCAGGCCGGGGAGCCGACCAGTTCCAGGGCCGCCTCCTGCAACGGCCGGGGGACGAAGAAGCTGTCCACCACCTGGATGGCGCGCAGGCGCTCGAGCACCGGACCGCGCGCGGCCAGCGCGCTCACCCGGAAGCTCGGCGAGGTCGCCTTGGTCAGCGAGCCGACGTGCACGACCACGCCGTCCGGGTCGTCGGCCGCGAGCGGGCGGGGCAGCGGTCCCGCGTCGGCGTGCACCAGGCGCCGGACGAAGTCGTCCTCGATGACGAACGCGCCGGCCTCCCGGGCGATGCGCAGCACCTCGGCGCGCCGGCCGGGGGCCAGCACGGCGCCGGTCGGGTTCTGGAACAGGGGCTGGCAGACGAACACCCGGGCGCCGCTGGCCCCGAAGGCGTCGGCGAGCAGGTCGGGCCGTACGCCGTCGGCGTCGACGGGCACCGGGACCGGCCGCAGCCCGGCCGCGCGGGCGAGGGCCAGCATGCCCGGGTAGGTGGGCGACTCGACGAGGACCGGGGCACCGGGTGGGGCGAGCGCGCGCAGCGCGGTGGCCAGCGCGGACTGCCCGCCGGCCGCGATCAGCACCTCGGCCGCCGTGACGGCGCCGCCGATGCCGCGCGCGAACCACTCCCGCAGTTCCGGCAGGCCCTCCAGCGGCGGCCTCCCCCAGGCGCCCGGCCGCCGCCCGGCGCGGGCCAGGGCCGCCGCCATGGCCCGCTCGGGCTGCAGGGAGGGGTGCAGGTAGCCGCCGTTGAACTCCAGCACACCGGGTGGCGGGGCGGCCAGGGAGACCGTGACCCCGGAGGCGTCCACCGTGCGCGGTACGTGGTCGGCGGCGCCGTCGGCGCTCAGCGCGACCTCCTGCCAGGAGGTGTCCCCGGCCGGGGTCTGCGCCGCGTGCGGCCGTGCCCGGAAGGCACCCGCGCCGGGCCGGGTGACCACCAGCCCCTCGGCCGCCAGTTGGGCGAGGGCGCGCGAGACGGTCACCGGGCTGACGTGGAACCGCTCGACCAGTTCCCGGCTCGACGGGAGCTTTCCACCCGGGGAGTAGCGGTCCAGCTCCCGCCGGAGCCGTGCTGCCAGATCACCCACACTGCTACTCTCATGCATGAGAGCACAGAGTAGCGCTACTGCCCCGAGCCCGATAGCGGTCACCGCTCCCGGCGAGCGCCGAGGCGTCGGCACCGGCCTCGCCGCCCTCGGTGTCGCCTCCTTCTCCCTGACCTTCCCGGCCACCGCCTGGGGTCTGGAGGGCTTCGGGCCCTGGTCACTGGTGGCGGTGCGCAGCGTCCTCGCCGCGCTCGTCGCGGGCGGCTGTCTCCTCGTGCTGCGGGTTCCGCTGCCGGAACGCCGGCATCTGCCGGGTCTCGGCGTCGTCGGCGCCGGCGTGGTGCTCGGCTTCCCGATGCTGACCACGCTCGCGCTGCAGACCTCCACGACCGCGCACGCCGCCGTCGTCGTGGGACTGCTGCCGCTGACCACCGCCGTCCTGTCGGCCCTGCGCACCGGCAGCCGCCCCTCGCACCGGTTCTGGACGGCCGCGCTGGCGGGGGCCGCGGCCGTGGTCGCCTTCACCGTCGGACAGAGCGGCGGCGCCCTCACCACCGCCGACGGTCTGCTGTTCGCCGCCCTGCTGGTGTGCGCGGCCGGATACACCGAGGGCGGCCGACTGGCCCGGGTCATGCCGGGCTGGCAGGTGATCGGCTGGGCGCTGGTGCTGTGCGCGCCGCTGAGCGTGCCCGCTGCCACGGTGGCGCTGACGTACGAGCCCGTCCGTCTCACCGCGCACGGCATCGCCGGCCTGCTGTGGGTGGCCCTGGGCTCGCAGTTCCTCGGACTGGTCGTCTGGTACCGGGGGATGGCGGCGATCGGCATCCCCAGGGCCAGCCAGTTGCAGTTGGCCCAACCCCTGCTCACACTGGTGTGGTCGGCGCTGCTGCTGGGCGAGCACTTCACGGCGGCCGCACCGGTGACCGCCGTCGCCGTGCTCGTGTGCATCGCCGTCACACAGCGGTCGTGATCACGAGGAGGGCCTGCAGATGCGCGCATCCAAGGGCGACCAGTTGGTCCAGCACGGCAGGGTGGTGGGCCAGCACGACCAGGTCACGGAAGTCGTCGAAGTACTCGGTACCGAGGGCAACCCGCCCTACCGCGTCCGTTTCCAGGACGGACACGAGGCGATCATGTCCCCCGGACCTGACTGCCAGGTCAAGCACCGCGACGAGAGGAATCAACGGGGTGGCTTCGCCGATCGCCCGTAGTGATCGGCGATCACGCGTGACATCGCCCCGATCGGGTCGGCCGCCACGTCCTCGGCGGCGAAGAACACATGCCCGCGCACCTGTGGGTGGCGGGCGGCCAGAGTAAGGTGCCGGGACAGCTCGGCCGGATCCTGCCAGGCCGGAGGCTGCCCGGCGGCTCCGGCCTTGTACAGGGCTTCGCCGATGTAGAGCCGGGTCCTGGTGCCCCTCGCCACCGCCGCCCACCAGCCGACCAGTTTCGCGTAGTCGGCCGCGGCGAAGCCGATGTTCCAGTACAGCTGCGGGACGATGTAGTCGATCCAGTGGTTGCGCACCCAGGTACGGGTGTCCGCGTACAGGTCGTCGTACGTCTGCACGCCCGCCTGTGTCTTCGAGCCCCGGCGGTCGGTGGAGGCGTTGCGCCACACCCCGAAGGGGCTGATCCCGAACCTGGTGCCGGGGCGGATCCGCTTGACGCCGGCGGCCGTCTCCCGCACGAGTGTGTTGATGTTGTCCCGCCGCCAGGCGGCCCGGCCGGAAAAGTCCCCGCCGTACCGCTCGTAGGCGTCGTCGTCGTCGAAGGTCTGCCCGGCCACCGGGTAGGGGTAGAAGTAGTCGTCGAAGTGGACGGCGTCGACGGGGTACCTGGCGACCCCGTCGAGCATCGCCTTCTCGACGAAGGCGCGGACCTCGGGCAGGCCGGGGTTGTAGTAGAGCTTCCCGCCGTAGGGCACCGCCCAGTCGGGGTGTCTGCGGGCAGGGTGCGAGGCGGCCAGCCGGCTGAGGTCGGTGTGGTTCGCGATCCGGTACGGATTGAACCAGGCGTGCAGTTGCAGGCCCCGGGCGTGGGCCTCCCGCACCGCGGTGCCCAGGGGATCCCAGCCGGGGCTGCGGCCCTGGGTGCCGGTGAGGTACTCGGACCAGGGCTCGTACGGTGACGGCCACAGGGCGTCGGCGGTGGGCCGTACCTGGAAGATCACCGTGTTGAGGCGGTCACGGGCCGCCCTGTCGAGATGCGCGAGCAGCTCCGCCCGCTGCGCGGCGGCCGTGAGGCCGGGCCGGGACGGCCAGTCCCGGTTGGCCACGGTGGCGAGCCACACCCCCCGCATCTCGGTGGCCGCGCGGGCCGGACCGTCATCGGCCGCGCGGGGCCGGTGGTCCGCGGCGGCGCGGGGCGGGTGGTCCGCGGCCGCCGCCGCGCTCGGGGGCGCCGCCAGCGTCGACAGCGCCGCCAGGGTGAAGGCCCGCCGTGACAGTCGCCCCATCCGTACACCCCCATACGCTCCGGATCCGCTCCGTCACGGATCGCTCCGCGCCCCAGGATGCACCCCACCCGCGCGATCGATCATCGATACTTGACGGTAACGTGCACGTTCGGAGCAGGCGCCGAACCAGGAGGTCCCTGCCGAGCGAGCCGAACCAGCGAAGGGGTCGATGTGACGGGCATCCCAGCGGGAGACATTGCGCGCGTCGGAGTCGTGGGCTGCGGGCAGATGGGCGCCGGCATCGCCGAGGTGTGCGCCCGCGCAGGACTGGACGTGAAGGTCGCCGAGACCACCGGCGAGGCCCTGGAGATCGGCCGCACCCGGCTGTTCAGCTCCCTGGCCAAGGCCGCCGAGCGCGGCAAGATCAGCGAGGAGGAGCGGGACGCGACGCAGGCGCGGCTGAGCTTCACCACGGACCTCGGCGAGTTCGCCGACCGCGACCTCGTGGTCGAGGCGGTCGTGGAGAACGAGCAGGTGAAGACGGAGATCTTCCAGGTGCTCGACCAGGTGGTGACCCGCGCCGACGCCATCCTCGCCTCGAACACCTCCTCGATTCCGCTGGTCAAGCTGGCGGTGGCCACCTCCCGCCCGGACCACGTGGTCGGCATCCACTTCTTCAATCCGGCCCCGGTGCAGAATCTGGTCGAGCTGATCCCGGCCCTCACCACCTCCGAGGGCACCCTCAGCCGCGCCCAGGTCTTCGCCGAGAAGGTGCTCGGCAAGCACGCCATCCGCGCCCAGGACCGCTCCGGGTTCGTGGTGAACGCGCTGCTCGTGCCGTATCTGCTCTCGGCGATCCGGATGTTCGAGTCGGGCATCGCCAGCCGCGAGGACATCGACAACGGCATGGAGATGGGCTGCGCCCACCCGATGGGTCCGCTGAAGCTGTCCGACCTGATCGGCCTGGACACCATCGTCTCCATCGCCAACTCGATGTACGCCGAGTACAAGGAGCCGCTGTACGCCGCTCCCCCGCTGCTGCAGCGCATGGTCGAGGCGGGCCGGCTGGGCCGGAAGACGGGCTCGGGCTTCTACACGTACTAGCGAGTGCGGCGACGCCGCCAAGTGGCGCTGTTCCAGGGCGAATTCACCCGGACCAGCACCCATGGCGGCGCTGCCGTGGGGGCTCTCGCGGCGCCCGCCGGGCCCTCATCCGCGCGTCCTTGCCCAGCCCATGTGGTCTGCACGGGGACACGGCTTGACCCGTTGTTCTTCCCCCGGCAGCGGCAGCGCCGCCTCGAAGTCGGTCTCGTCCTTGTCCCGCGTCGCCTTCGCCTTGTAGAAGAACTGCACCTCGGGCGCAAGGTACGGAGCGCCGGTCGCGTTCGTCTCGTCGTGCGGGCGCAGCTCACGACCGACGGCGAGTTCGATCGCATACCCGCCTGCGATCCACCACGGGAAGTCCGCCTTGGCGAAAACGGCAGCGACCTCCTCTGGATGCTCCGGTACCCAGCGCCCTAAATCGTCAGCATCCACTCGTCCACACTCCCGTGATGAGTTCCTGGAACCGACAGCTGGGAGTGGGCCGGCAGAGGCCGACCGCACCGCTACCGCACTTGCTCATGAACACCCGTCAGCGACGTCGCCCATCAACTTGCCGTCCCTCAGGGTCAAGCACGGTCGCGTCGGATCAGTGCATCGTAGGCGCCGAAGTTGGGAACCGACTCCCAGTTACCGGTGACGTCAATGCCGTGACGGCTTTCCTTGGATTCCTCGCCATCAACCTCTACAGTGCGCCGGATGATGCCATCGGTGGTGAAATCGTAGGATTCCATGCGTTCCGCGTCCGCATATCCGCCTCGCTCCTGTGAATCGCCGTAGTCGTATGAGGTTGCCGCCTCCAGGAAAAGAGAGCCGTTGACTAGGGTGAACGTGTAGTCGAGGGAGTCGCGGCCGTACTCATCCATGAAAATGACCGAGGCGTACCCGGTTTCCAGGCGCATTTCCACACGCAGCGTCGCGGCGGAGTGCTCATCACGGAAGGCAACGGCGGTGTACAACTGGCCCGACGCATGCCTGCTTTGCGCCTGTTCGGGTGTCAGCGGGTTCATGGGCGTCTCGGTGAGGTTGTTCCACTGCTCGCAGTAGGTCCAGATCATGACTGATTCAGCCCGCGCCCTTCGGTAGCCGGTAGACGAAGCCCTGCACATCCCGGATTATCACGTTATGGTCCGCCGCTTCCCTGAGTGCCCATTCTGGCACAGGCTGGGACTGAACCGGGACTTCCAGATAGTACTTACCCTTCAGGGGTTTTCCGATCAACTGCGGGTATTCCCTGCGCGCCTTTGGCGTGTCCGGGATCTTCGTTCCCGCCTTGTACTTCTGATTGATCTCGCGCAGATAGTTCCGGAACGTGTCCGGCTTGATCTTCCATATCTGCGTCTGCTTGCGCGATACGATCTCCTTTCCGGGCCGGTACGAGTCCAGGACTTTACCGTTTTCGAGATACACCTCGTTCGCCGGGTAGCGCGGCCAGTTGTCCTCGTTGAACTGCCGTCCCTCGTTCCACTTGTCACGCAGCCACTGCGGGACTTCGCTGCGCTTCCCTCCGCTCGACTCACCAGCACCGGATCCCCCTGCCCCGACCGCCATCAGCACGACACCAGCCGCACCGAGGACACCGGCATTGAGGACGGCTTCGGCCGTGACGGCACCGGCAACTCCGCCTCCAGCCAGCGCGAGGCCTGCCGGAGGCAAGAAGGCGAGCAGGGACAGCAGGAGGAGGGCAAAGCCGAGGTAGACCAGGAACGTGTTCAGAGCATCGAGGAGATGGAACGTGTGGATCGCCCTGCCCCCGGGGCCCGCGGTGCCAAACCCCCGCCACAGCAGCAGCGCACCGGTGGTCGCCGCCCCCAGCGCGGTTGCGACACGGAAGCGGTGCACCGCCAGCAGTTCCCCCGTCGGCTGGATCGAGGCTGTTCGCCAGGTCCGCACCAGAGCGCTGAGCTGGTACGCGATCCACGCCAGCGCGGCGATGCCGAAGCCCATGAGGATCTTCGGTCCCGGGCCGGTACTGAAGAACTTCTGAAGCTCGGCAGTGGAGGTGAACGAACCGACACCCAGGAACAGAACCGAGGGAAGCACGAGTACGCACGGGATCAGCAGCAGCCATCGCCGTCGAGATCGACGAGCGGCTCGGACGGCCTTCAGCAGTTCCCGGATGTCCAGCCCCTGCCAGGCACGTTGGTTGTCGGACACGTCCATCCGGGCAGTGATCCCGGCGACCACGTGGCGGAGTTCCTCGGTGGCGTCGAGCGGCGCCGACGCGGCGGCATACAGCAATGAGCGCCGGAGCCTGACGTACCGCAGTGCGATCAGCATGCTCCACGGCACACGCCAGGCCGCGTACCGCAGCGCGGCTCCCGCGCTGTCACCGTCAGCCCTTTCAGCAGCAAGAAGTACACCGGGCACGGTGCGCTTCGCGCGGTGGATCTGACGCAGGTCGACAACCATGGCGATGGCCAGGCACACGAGCGGCGCTGCCCACGCCCTCGCGTCCAGGATTTCAAGCCAGTGCGTGGCATGAGTGGTGGGCTTCTGGGCTGCATAGTTGTTCACCGTGTGATGGACGACAGCAACCGTGATCGGGAGGATCGACGACAGACGTGTCCAACGGCGTCCGCGCCACAGAAGCCCCACCCCGAAGCCGGCCATCGCCGTCCACACCAGATGCGAGAAGGTCTGAGTGCCGGGAGAGCCCGTCATGTCCGCTTGGCCGAACGGCGCCGGGAGCCAGGACGTGAACACCTGTCCCGGGCCAGGCACATAGGGCGGGGACAGACTGTCGGGGATGATCCAGCCCCCACCACGGACCAACGCCCGGTGCGCGTCAAGGCCGTACCGCAGTACCGCCTCCAGCAGCCCGAACCCGCCCCCGAGAGCAGCGCCCAACACCACGAAGTCGGTAAGCCCCCACTGGCGGCGAAGCTTCGGACTCAACCCGACCAGCAACAGCGGGGAGACCTTGATCAGTTCCTCCGCCCAGGGAGCCACCGTGTAGCTGGTGGTGTTCACCACCGTCGCCAGCGACTGTCCCGACTGGTCCGCGTAGAGGCGGGTGTAGGCGAGCTGCACCAACGCTGTCGCCACGCCGCAGCCGTACACGCCCACCATGAGTGCCAGCAGTACGGTCGATAATCGCAGCGAACGCGTCGGCCCCGAAACGACGAACAACTGCAGCACACCCCAGGCAGCTGCCACCGCCATCATCAGCGTCACGTCAGGCCCCCGATACGCCGAAGCAACATCAAGTTCGCGATAGTGAACGGGATGCTATTCATGTGACCGCTTCGGCGGCAAGCGAGTTGGCACGCCAGACAGGGTGGTTACATGCAGGTTGCAAACCGGCCCTCTGCGTAGATAGCCCCATGAGGGCGGTGCCCGCCGCGGTCACGCCGATGACCGTCCGCGAGTGCGTCCGGCACTCCTACCGCGATTCCGGACTACAAACGCGAGGTCCAGCCGAACAACGCGATCCACCGTCGACCGACTGCGACGCCGACGTACCAGCACGCTTCGGCCCAGCATCAACGGCTGTCCCCTGCTCCTGGCACGGCCGTCACGTAGGAGTTGCTGTGCCCGGTCACGGCTATCAATGTGGGCTGCGGTCCGGACAGCTGTGTTGGCTCTCAGCTCACTAGCACCGAAGGTGTCGAGCGGGCCACGTACGCCAATCCGTCGTACTCCCGCATGAGCACCGTCGATGTCATGGAGAAGCGGTACGTCACGCGTGGCACGCCGGCGCCGAAGGACCGCATGAACTGCGGGCTCTCCAGCCACTCGGCAACGGCGGGCTCGGTCCGGCCGGCGCGGAGATCGATCAGGTGGTCCTGGGGGGTGGCCGAGGCCAGCTGGGCCTCGACGGAGCGCGGACCCGCCGCACTGATGGTGTGTTTCTTGGGCGGTCGTGTCGCGGAGTTTCCGGGGCGGGCGCGGAAGGCGCCTTCGCCGAACAGCAGGCCCAGGGCGTAGTACCGCTCACCGTAGTGGTCCCTGAGGTGCTGCCCCATGGCGGCAATGTCTCGCGCGTAACAATCGGTGCAGACATGGCCGTTGTGGGCCCAGACGGCCACCTTTCCGGCGGTTCCCTCTTCCAGGGAGATCACCGCCTGGGCCATGTGGCGGTCCCGGGCGGCCAGCGCGCCCGTCTCCTCACCGTCTCCGCGCGGCGGCCGGGAGGCCACGTCAGCCGCGGCCACGATCAGGCGCGCATGCCTGAGTGCCTGTTCGACGGCCGTGTTCCCGATGTGCGCGGCAAGCCGGGGGCCGGGACATCGACGCTGCCGTGCTGCGCGCCTGGAAGGCCCAACTGCTGACACGGGTCGAGGCGTTCACGGCCCACGTGATCTGGATCAGCTTTCCACGATCCTCGAAGCCGCCGTCGAAGACGGCCACCTGGTCAAGAACCCCTGCAAGGGCCGCCGGACTGTCAAGGCGCCCAAACCCGCGAAGAGGAAGGCCAAGGCATGGGCCAGGCCGACTGTGGAGGCCGTCCGGGCGGGCCTTCAGGAGCGATACCGCATCGCGGTGGACCTCGGGGTCGGCCTCGGTCTGCGCCAAGGCGAGGCGTTCGGCCTCGGGGAGGAGGATGTGGACTTCGATGCCGGTGTCGTACACGTCCGCCGACAGCTGCGGTGGGACTCCAAGGGAAGGCCGTACTTCTGCCTGCCCAAGGGCGGCAAGACGCGAGACGTTCCCCTCTCCCCCAACCTCGCCAAGCGTGTCCGGGACCATCTGCGCCGTTTCCCTTCGGTCGCCTGCACGCTCCCGTGGCGCAACCCTGAGCCGCCGACGACCGAGTTGGAAGCGCGACAGCGCAAACCGATCACCGTCCGGCTGGTCCTGATCACCTCGCAGGGCAATCGAATCAACTACTCGATGTGGAACAGGCTGAGCTGGCGGCCCGCACTCGCAACGGCCGGTGTCCTGAAGAAGGTCGGCGAGAAAGTCAGGACATACGGAGGCCACAGCCGTCGGAACCCATCTACGAAGTTTCCAGGGAGGACATGTTCCACGTCCTCCGGCACACGTACGCCAGTACCCAGCTTGAGGCAGGCGAGTCGATCGTGAGCGTGTCGGCGTGGCTCGGGCATGCTTCGCCGCAGACCACACTGACGCACTACGCTCACTTCATGCCCGGGGCGGGCAAGCGGGGCCTCGCCGCCATGGACGAGTGGTTCGGTCAAGATCCACAACCGAATGTCCCTGAGAAGTCCCTGGGCGCCCCGCAGGCCCGCAACAGGCCATGAAACCGCAGGTGAGGGCAGTGATCGCACGCACTGACAACGTGTACGCCGAGTACAAGGAGCCGCTGTACGCCGCTCCCCCGCTGCTGCAGCGCATGGTCGAGGCGGGCCGGCTGGGGCGGAAGACCGGATCGGGCTTCTACACCTACGGCTGATCACACAGAGCTACGCCCCAGTGGGCCCGGCACCGAACTCGGTGCCGGGCCCATCTGTTTCACACACCGTGTGCGCACCGGGCCCGCATATGCCCCTCGCACACGCTCCCCATGCGCCCACCAGGGGAGTTGACTCCTCATGCGCATGCAAGGGATGCGGAACCACTCATGTCGACTACAGAAAGGAGCTGACCCGTGACCGCCGATCCGGAGCATCCCGTGGTCAACGGAGAACTCGCAGAGTTACGACGCCGCCTCGACGTGGCCTACGCCCGAGTCGAGGGAGGGCTGGCGTTGCTCAGCCATCGCACCGAGGAGACCGCCAAGGAGCTGGACGAGCTGAACTCCCGTATGGTCTCGCTGGAACACGCGCGCTGGCCGCTGCCCTCGCTCGCCGCGCTGACGGCACTGGGCGCGCTCGTGGTGACGGTCTGGCAGGCGCTGGCGCGCTAGTGCTGCGACCGGCTCCTATCCCTCGGCGAGCCTGAGGTGGTGCAGCAGGAGTAACGCGGCCGCCATGTTGGCGGCCGGGACCTCCCCACGGGCGATCATGTCGGGGACGAGTTTGAGGGGGACCCATTCCCGGCGGTCCGACTCGAAGTCGTCCACGGGATGCCCGATGTACTCGCCCCGGTCGGACCAGTAGATGTGGTGCCGGGCGTCGGTGAGGCCGTTGGACGGCTCCACGCTCATGAGGTGGTGCAGGGGTCCCGGCCGCCAGCCGGTCTCCTCCTCCAGTTCCCTGGCGGCCGCGCTCGCCACGTCCTCGCCGTCCTCGACGACGCCCGCGGCCAGTTCCCATCCCCAGCTGTCGGTGATGAAGCGGTGCCGCCACAGCAGCAGCACCTCGTTGGCCTCGTTGACCACGGTGGCCACGGCCACGGGCCGCAGCCGGATCATGAAGTGGTCGAGATGCCGGCCGTCAGGCAGCTCGACATCTGCGAGATTGACGCTGAACCAGCGGTTTGCATACACAGTTTGTTCGTTGAGTTTCGTCCACTGCACGGTTCTGCCACCTTCCGCCGAGTAAGTGGCAATATCGCAGCAGGAACTGTGCACCTACAGTGGGCCTACAGCGGTACGCGCAGTGCCCCGTCGATGAGTTCGGCGGCTTCGGCGGTGCCGGCCGAGCCGCACCGCACCAGATGCTCGCGCACCGCGCGGAGTCTGTCGCGCAGCCGCTGGGACTCCATCCCGCGCGCCTGCTCGGCCATCTGCACGGCGGTTGCCACCGCCTTGTCGGCGTTGCCCTTGCGCAACTCGATGGTGCTGAGCATGGCGAGCCGGTGCACCCGTCCCCGGTCGTGCGCCGGGTTGCCCACGGCCGCCGCCGCATGCTCCCCGGCTGCGGCCAGTTCGCCGAGGCTGAGCAGCGCCTCGGCCACCTGCACATTGACCAGGCCCGGCTGCACATAGCCGGTCTCGTCGGGCTCGTACCCGCGCCGGATCCGTTCGGCGGCCGCCTCGGCACGCCTGATGCAGGACAGGGCGCCCGCGGAGTCCCCGAGGTGGGCGTACGCCTTGGCCTGCATCGCGTACAGGTCCGAGGCGAGTGCCGGGGTGATGTGCTTGCCCGCGGCCCTCAGCGCGGCCTCGGCGAAGGCGACGGCCTGCCGGTACTCCCGCATGTACAACGACTGGTTGACCAGCAGCGCTATGACGTAGGCGCCGAGTCCCCGGTCTCCGCTGGCCTTTGCCAGCCGGAGCGCCTGGTGGAAGTAGCGCTGCGCGAGACCGTGGGCGTCGGAGTCGTACGCGCAGATACCGGCGATCGCCACCAGGCCGCCGGTGGCCCGGTGCAGTTGTCGTCCGGTCGCGTCGGTGTAGCTGCCCCGCAGCAGCGGCGCCGCCTCGGCGTTGAGGAAGCCCACGATCCGGGTGCGGGTCGCGATGCCACCCGCCTTGCGGTACATCTGCTCGTAGTGGGTGCGGGCGGCGCGCAGCATCGTGATGTCGGCGGCGGTCACCCGGTGCCGTCCGCCGCGGGAGACGTCGACGTCCTCGGGCGGGTTCTCCCACTCCCACACCGGCATGACGGCCGGGGTGCCGGTGACGGCGGGAGCGCCGAGCACGTGCGGCCGCTGCTGCTCGTCGGAGCGCCACAGGGCGGTCGCCCGCTCCACGAAGCCGTTCAGCGAACCGATGTGCGGGGTGCTGGGCTCGCCCGGCACACCCAGGCCGATGTCGTCGAGGGTGACGGGACGGTGCAGGCGGGCGGCGAGTACCTCGCAGATCAGGTCGGGGACCTGGCCGCGTGGCCGCTGGCCCTTCAACCAGCGCGCCACGGCGGTGTGTTCGTACCGGAGCGCGAGGCCCCGTTTCCGGCCCGCCTGGTTGACGTGGGCGGCGAGACCGGCGTGCGAGATCCCCGCCTCGTCCAGGATCGCGTCGAGCAGAGTGTTGGGCTGCATGGAATGCCCCCCGAGTGGCCTGGTGCGGTCAGCGTAGTGGGTGTGCTTTCACACGGGGTGTGAACGGAACACGTGCATCCGCGCTGTACACGCGTTGTCGCTCAGCGTGCCGTACCGATTGACTTGGGTACCGGCCAAGCCGCCGGCTCCCCCTCGAAAAGCGGTGGCTTGGCCGGGCCGACTGCGGGGGCGGGGCCGGCTAACGGCGGGATGTCGGCTGCGGGTTGTCCGTGGTGGCGCGCGCCGTCCCCCGCGTCCCCGAGCCACTGGAGCGTGCCGTGCCGCGATCGTTCCGCAGGACCAGGAGCGCCATGTCGTCCGCCGGGCTGCCGGTCGTGTGGTGCAGGAGGGCCCTGAAGACCGTACGCAGGATCGTCTGGGGTGACGGCGGACGATCGTGCACGGCCTGGCGCAGCACGTCCGTCAGCGAGAAGAAGCGGCCCCGGGTGTCCCGCGCGTCCTCCACCCCGTCGGTGAACAGGACCAGGCAGTCGCCGGGGTGCAGCGATCCGCAGCGGTGGGCCTCCAGGACCGTGGGCAGGGGGAAGGGCCCCAGTGGCGGAAGCGGTTCGACGCGTGTCAGCGGCTCGACCCGCGTCCCGCTGAGCCGATACGGCCAGGGATGACCGCAGTTGAGGGCGTGCACGTCGCCCTCCCCGTCGATCTCCAGCAGCAGGAGAGTGACGAACTCCTCGGCGACCGGGTGGCCGGGCTCCTGGCCGCCGTGCGCGGGGTGTTCGGCACGGGCCCGCTCCCGCAGGTGCCGGGCGAGGGCGCGCTCCAGCCGGCGCAGCACGCCGCCGATGTCGGGCTCGTCATGAGCGGCCTCACGGAAGCTGCCGAGGACGGCGGCCACGGTGCCGAGGGCGGCGAGACCGTGCCCGCGTACGTCGCCCATCACCACCCGCACCCCGTGCTCGGTGGCGATCGCCTCGTACAGATCGCCCCCGACATTCGCGCCCCGTTCCGCGGACAGCTGGGCGGCGGCGACGTTCAGCCCGTCGAGGCGTGGCGGCAGCGGGCGCAGTACGACGCTCTGGGCGGCCCGTGCCACCCGGCGGGCCTGCCGCAGCTCCCGCAGCAGCGCGCGGCGGACATGGACGATCAGGCCGGTTCCGACGGCGAAGAAGACGGCACTGGTGACGATGCGCGCGCCGAGGCCGTCCTGCTGGGCGAGCGGGCAGCCGAACTTGTAGGCGACCGCCACGGCTCCCCAGACCGTGGGCAGTACGGCCCCTCGCGCGGTGGGCGCCCGTGCCTTGCTGATGCGGATCATGCCTCTGGTCCCCCATGTGGGCCCTGAAAGAGCAGACGGACCGACCCCGAAAGGCCGGTCCGATTCTGTCGAGGGCGTGGCCCGAGGAGGCCGAACGCCGCCACTTGCCACCCGATCGAGTGAGCCGGCGTCGGTCAACCCGCATTTATGCAGCTCGCCGAGGGGGTGAAGCTCCCGTAGGACCTTCAGTGCACCGCCCTCCTCACCAGCTCGCCGATCACCGCCTCCTCGGCGCCCCACGGCCGGCCGCTACCGGTTGCACGACCTGGTGCACCAGCACGCACCACGGGCCACGGCGGAACAGGACCCGGCGGCCGACCGGGAGCGGGCACCGGGCCGGGTGCTCGACTACTACGTGCGCGTCGGCGGCCGCCGACGCGCACGTGTGCGAGCTGCCGCGCTTCCTGCGGGCCTGCTTCGCGCGGCGCTGCGGCACCACGCACCTCAACGTCCTCTTCGAGCGGTCACTGGCGGCAGCCGCGCGCCTGGACGATCCGGTGCGGCTGGCCGAGGCGCACAGCGATCTGGGCTTCGCGCGCTACAAAGCGGGCCGGATGGCGGAGGCCGCCGCCGCGTACGAGGCGGCCGGTCAGGGGCCGGCCCGGGCGGGGGACGCACCGGCGGAGGCCGAGCTGGCCATGCGGCGCGGCTATCTGAGCTGGGACGCGGGCCGGGTGGAGGAGCCGCTCGGGCTCTTCCGGCTCGCGCAGAAGCTGTACGAGCAGGCCGGCCGACGGGCGCCGCACACGCGGCCGCGGCGGAGGCCTGGACGATGCTCCGGCTCGGGCACCGCGAGGAAGCGGCACAGCGGGCCCGGCAGGTGCTGGCCCTCCCGCACGCCGATGCCGCCTGGCCGCCCGGTCTGACGGCCCGGATCACGCTCGGCCTGGCCACCCACCCGCGAGGAACCCGAGGAGGCGGCCGGGCAGCTGCGGCAGGCGCTGGCCCTGGCCCTGGCCCGGGCCGACGGGCACCTCAACAACCAGGCGTGGTGCCTGAACTGCATGGGCGTGGCGCTGCGGCAGATGGGCCGCTACGAGGAGGCGCCGGCCAGCCACCGGGAGGCGTTCGCGCTGCTGGACGAGCTGTTCGAGGAACACTGGAAGATCCACTTCCTCAACGGCTACGCCGAGACCCACCGGCTCGCGGGGCGCCCCGAGGAAGCGCTACGACTGCACCGGCAGGCGCTGGAGCTGGCGCGGAGCCTCGGCAACCAGCACGAGGAGGCGCTGGCACAGGAGGGGATCCGGGAGCTCACCTCCGGCTGACCGCCCGGGGGCTGTCCGCGGCGGCGGGCGGCGCCGGAAGGCCGTGGCACCGCGGCTGTCCAGGCGCGCGGGGAACTGCGCGACCAGCCACGAGCGAACCCGCGGCCGGCCGACGCAGCACCCCTGCGGTCATCAGCCCCTGAGCACCGCCCCGGTCCGCTCGCCCGCGAGGGCGACCGCCGCGTCCCGAGCCGCGGAGGCCTCGTCCACGGTCAGCGTCCGGTCGCCGGCCCGGAAACGCAGGGCATAGGCCAGCGACTTCTTGCCGTCGCCGAGCTGCTCGGCGTTGACGTACACGTCGAACAGGCGGATGGACTCCAGGAGTTCGCCCGCACCCTCGCGCAGCGCCGCCTCGACCTCCGCGGCGGGCACCGGCTTGTCGACCACGAGGGCGACATCCTGCGTGGCGACCGGGAACGTCGAGATCCGCGGCGCCTGCGGGACGCCGTCACCCACCGCCTCCAGGGCGTCCAGGTTCAGCTCCATGGCGCAGGTGCGCTCGGGCAGGCCCAGGGTCTTCAGGACCCGCGGGTGCAGCTCACCGGCGTGGCCGACCACCCGCTCCGTGCCGGCGGCGACGACCGCCAGCTCGGCGCAGCGGCCGGGGTGCCACGGGCCGTACTGGCCCTTGCGGACGACCAGCTCGGCACCGGCCTCACGGGCGACGGTGCGCGCTGCCTCCACCGCGTCGGACCAGTCCGCCGGACGGCCCTTGCCCCACCAGCCGGCCTGCTCGCGGGCGCCGGCGAGGACGACGGCCACGTGCCGCGGCTGCTCGGGCAGCGTGGCGTTGAGCGACGCGATCTCCTCGTCGGTGGGGCGCCGGCCGACGGGCAGGTGCGTGGCGACGCGCAGCTCCCCGCGGGGGTGGAAGACCAGGCCCGTCTCGAAGAGCGCCAGGTCATGGCTGCCCCGGCCGTCGTTGCGCCGCAGGGCGCCGAGCAGACCCGGCAGCAGCGTCGTACGGAGCGCCGGCTCCTCCTCGCTGAGCGGGTTGACCAGCTTGACGACACGGCGGGCCGGGTCGTCGGCCTGCAGGCCGAACTGATCGAGGATCTGCTCGCCGATGAACGGGTAGTTCGGCGCCTCGACGTAGCCGGCGCCGGCCAGTGCGCGGCCGACCCGGCGGTGCAGCCGCTGGCGGTGGGTCAGCCCGCGGCCGGAGGGCGGCTTGGGCAGCGTCGAGGGCAGGTTCTCGTAGCCCTCGAGGCGGATGACCTCCTCGGCGAGGTCGTTCGGGTCGACCAGGTCGGGCCGCCAGGACGGGACGGTGACGATCAGCTCGTCCTGCCCGTACACGTCGCAGCCGACTTCCTGGAGGCGGCGCACGACCGTCTCACGGCCGTACTCGACGCCCGCGACCTTGTCCGGGTGGTCGGCCGGGACGGTGATGGTGTGCGGCGCGGACGGGGCGACGACCTCGGTGACGCCCGCCTCGGCCGTACCGCCCGCGAGCAGCACCAGCAGGTCCACCGTGCGCTGCGCGGCGGCCGCGGCGGCCTGCGGGTCGACACCGCGCTCGAAGCGGCGGGACGCCTCGGAGAGCAGCTTGTGGCGGCGGCCCGTGCGCGCGATGGAGACGGCGTCGAAGTGGGCCGCCTCGATCACGACGTCGGTGGTCCCGTTCACCCCGTCCTCGGTGACCTCGTGGTCGGCGATCTCCGTGTGGGCGCCGCCCATCACACCGGCGAGGCCGATGGGGCCGCGGTCGTCGGTGATGACCAGGTCCTCGGCGTGCAGCTTGCGCTCGACGCCGTCGAGGGTGACGAGCTTCTCGCCCTCCACGGCCCGGCGGACGCCGATCGTGCCCTGGACCAGGGACCGGTCATAGGCGTGCAGCGGCTGGCCGAGCTCCATCATCACGTAGTTCGTGATGTCGACGGCGAGCGAGATCGGGCGCATGCCGACCTTCTGCAGCCGGCGCTGCATCCAGATCGGGGAGCGGGCGTCGGGACGCAGGCCGGTGACCGTACGGGCGATGAAGCGGTCGCAGCCCACGGGCTCGGTGACCTGGACCGGGTACCCGTAGGCGTTCGGGGCCGGTACGTCGATCAGGGCCGGGTCGCGCAGCGGCAGACCGTAGGCGATGGCGGTCTCGCGGGCCACGCCGCGGATGGACAGGCAGTCGCCGCGGTTGGCGGTGACGGCGATGTCCAGGACCTCGTCGACCAGCTCCAGCAGCTCGATGGCGTCCTTGCCGACCTCGGTCTCCGGCGGCAGCACGATGATGCCGTGGGTGCCGTCGTCGCCCATGCCCAGCTCGTCGGTGGAGCAGATCATGCCGTGGGACGTCTTGCCGTAGGTCTTGCGTGCGGCGATGGAGAAGCCGCCGGGCAGCGTGGCGCCGGGGAGGACCACGACGACCTTGTCGCCTACCGCGAAGTTGCGGGCGCCGCAGACGATCTCCTGCGGCTCGCCGGTGCCGTTGGCCTGGCCGACGTCGACGGTGCAGAAGCGGATCGGCTTCTTGAAGCCCTCCAGCTCCTCGATGGTCAGCACCTGGCCGACGACCAGCGGGCCCTTGAGGTCGGCGCCGAGCTGTTCGACGGTCTCGACCTCCAGACCGGCCGAAATGAGCTTGGCCTGGACGTCACGGCCGGTCTCGGTGGCCGGCAGGTCGACGTACTCCCGCAGCCAAGAAAGCGGGACCCGCATCAGATCTCCATCCCGAACGGCCGGGTGAAGCGGACGTCACCCTCGACCATGTCTCGCATGTCTTCGACGTTGTGGCGGAACATCAGCATCCGCTCGATGCCGAACCCGAAGGCGAAGCCGCTGTACTTCTCCGGGTCGACGCCGCAGGCGGTGAGCACCCGCGGGTTGACCATGCCGCAGCCGCCGAGCTCGATCCAGCCCTCGGACGAGCAGGTGCGGCAGGGGCGGTCGGGGTTGCCGACGGACTCGCCCTTGCAGACGTAGCAGAGCATGTCCATCTCGGCGCTCGGCTCGGTGAAGGGGAAGAAGTTCGGCCGCAGCCGGGTCTTCATGCCCTCGCCGAACAGGGACTGGACCATGTGGTCCAGGGTGCCCTTGAGGTCGGCCATGGTCAGGCCCTCGTCCACGGCGAGCAGCTCGACCTGGCGGAAGACCGGGGTGTGGGTGGCGTCCAGCTCGTCGGTGCGGTAGACGACGCCGGGACAGATCACGTAGACCGGCAGCTCGCGGTCGAGCAGCGAGCGGATCTGCACGGGCGAGGTGTGGGTGCGCAGCACGAGGCCGGACTCGGCGCCGCCCTCGGGGCCCTGGACGAAGAAGGTGTCGGCCTCGCCGCGGGCCGGGTGGTCCGGGCCGATGTTCAGGGCGTCGAAGTTGAACCACTCCGCCTCGACCTGCGGGCCCTCGGCGACCTCGTAGCCCATGGCCACGAAGATGTCCTCGATGCGCTCCGACAGCGTGGTCAGCGGGTGGCGGGCGCCGGCCGGGACGCGGTCGTACGGCAGCGTGACGTCGACGTCCTCCTCGACGAGCACCCGGGCGTCCCGCTCGGCCTCCAGCTCGCTCTGGCGGGCGGCGAGGCCCTTGCTGACGGCGCCGCGGGCCATGCCGACGCGTTTGCCGGCGTCGGCCTTGGCGTGCGGGGGCAGGGCTCCGATCTCGCGGTTGGCGAGGGCCAGCGGGGAGGCGGGGCCGGTGTGGGCGACCTTGGCCTCGTGGAGCGCGTCGAGGGAGTCCGCGGCGGCGAAGGCGGCGAGCGCCTCGTCCCGCATGCGCTCGATCTCTTCCGGTTTCAACGTCTCGACCTCGACAGGGTCGTACGACTTATTGGGTGCCGACATCTCTTCCCGTGCTTCCGATTGGCTGGCGGACGGTCCCCGTCACCGACTCTCGGCTGTCTGATCGCCGTGTGAAGGACACAAAGGTGCCAAAGGCCGAGTCTAACGGGGTGGGGCTGGACGAATGGCCCGTGGGCCGCTAGGCGAGATACGCCGGCGCGGCCACGGGCAACGTAAATCGGAACTCGGCGCCGCCGCCGGGGGCGCGGCCGACCGTGATGGTGCCGCCGTGGGCCTCGACGATGCCTTTGACGATGTACAGCCCGAGGCCCGTGCCGCCGCGCTTGCTGCCCCGCCAGAAGCGGGTGAAGACGCGGTTCATGGACTCCTCCGGGATGCCGGGACCCTCGTCGCTCACCGTGACCGACGTGCCGGTCTCCTCTCCCTCGCGCGGGGATGCGCAGGGCGTGACGTCCATGGTGACGGTTCCCTCGCCGTGCCGCACGGCATTTTCGATCAGGTTGCTGAGCACCTGGTCGATCTTGTCGGGGTCGGCCCACAGGGCCGGCAGCGGCTGCTCGATGCGGAGCAGGAAGCGGTCGGCGGGCTGGCCGGCGGCGACGTAGGCCTGGATGTGGCGGGAGACGGCGGCCCCGATGTCGACGGGCTGCCGGCGCACCTCCAGCCGCCCGGAGTCGATCCGCGAGATGTCGAGCAGCTCGGCGATGAGCCGGGTGACACGGTCGGCGTCGGCGTCGACGGTCTCCAGCATCAGCCGCTTCTGGTCGTCGGTGAAGCGTTCCCACTTGGCGAGCAGCGTGGCGGTGAAGCCCTTCACGGAGGTGAGGGGCGAGCGCAGTTCATGGGCGACCGTCGCTATCAGCTCGGCGTGGCTGCGCTCGGTGCGGCGGCGGGCCTCGGTGTCCCGCAGGGAGACGACGACCCGCCGCACGGGTCCCAGCGGCCGCTCCCGCACGTACCGGGCGGAGACCAGTACCTCCCGCCCCCCGGGCAGCAGCAGATTGCGCTCGGGCTGCCGCACCCGGATCGCGAGCCCTCCGTAGGGATCGGTGAGCTGCCACCAGCGGCGGCCCTCCAGATCCTCCAGTGGCAGCGCCTTCTCCAGGGTCCGGCCGAGGGCGTCGGCGGCGCGTACGGCGGTGATGCGCGCGGCGGCGGCGTTGAAGCAGACCACCCGGCCGTGCTCGTCGGCGACGACCAGGCCGTCGGGCAGCTGGTCGGGGTCGAGGCCCGCGGGATCGCCGGGCCGGGGCGCGCAGGTGCGCCGCGCGTCCCGCCCTTCCGGCGCGGTGCTCGTGCCGGCCACACTCATCCCCGTACCCCACCTCTCAGACGGCGCAGGGCCCCGAGCTGGTCACCCTACTACGACAGGCCCTGGCTCTCGGTGACCGAGCGGCACCCTCCGCGGGCACGCTGGGCCCGGGCCGACGCGTAGAGACATACGGCGGCGGCCGTGGCCAGGTTCAGGCTCTCGGCCTTTCCGTGGATGGGGACGCGCACGACGGCGTCGGCGAGCGCGCGGGTCTCCTCGGGCAGCCCCCAGGCCTCGTTGCCGAACACCCATGCGGTCGGCCCGCCCATGGTGCCCTTGTCGAGTTCGTCGTCGAGATCGTCGGTGCCGGCGCCGTCGGCGGCGAGGATCCGCACACCGGCGTCCTTGAGCCCGGCCACGGCCCGCTCCACGGGCACCCCGACGGCGACGGGCAGGTGGAAGTGCGAGCCCACGGAGGCGCGTACGGCCTTGGGGTTGTACAGGTCGACGGAGGCGTCGGTGAGGATCACGGCCTCGGCGCCGGCGGCGTCGGCGCAGCGCAGCACGGTCCCGGCGTTCCCGGGGTCACGCACATGCGCGAGCACGGCGACCAGCTTGGGCCGGGCGGCGAGGATCTGCTCGAAGGGGGTGTCCAGGAACCGGCACACCCCGACCAGACCCTGCGGGGTCACGGTCGTGGAGATCTCCGCGATGACCTCTTCGGAGGCCAGGTGCACCCGGGCGCCGGCCTCCCGCGCCGCCCCGATGATGTCGGCGTACCGCTCGGCGGCCTCGAGGGTCGCGAACAGCTCCAGGAGGGTCGGCTCGCCGCCGACCCGGTGCCCGGCCGCCTCCCTGACGGCCTGCGGCCCCTCCGCGAGAAACAGCCGGTCCTTGCCCCGGAAGTTCCGCTTGGCCAGCCGCCGGGCAGCGGCGACACGTGCGGACCGGGGGGAGATCAGCTCGGGGGCGGGCGTCATCCTCTTCTTCACCTTCAAGGAAGTCTTTTGTGTGCGGCGCCGCCGGGCTGCAGCGCCCCGTCAGGGGCGTTTCAGGGGCGCGGGGAACTGCGCGAGGAGCCACGACGCACCCGCAGCCGGACGAATCGCGCTGCACGCCCCAACGACAGGACCCGCAAGCCGAAAGCCTGCGGGTCCTCCAGTGAGCGTCGGCTCGAAGCCGGCGCAGCGTCACGCAGCCTTCGGCGCGTTCACGTCCGACGGCAGCGCCTTCTGCGCGACCTCGACGAGCGCGGCGAACGCGTTCGCGTCGTTGACCGCCAGCTCGGCCAGGATCTTGCGGTCGACCTCGACGTTCGCGGCCTTCAGACCCTGGATGAAGCGGTTGTAGGTGATGCCGTTGGCGCGGGCAGCGGCGTTGATGCGCTGGATCCACAGCTGACGGAAGTCGCCCTTGCGCTTCTTGCGGTCGTTGTAGTTGTAGACCAGCGAGTGGGTGACCTGCTCCTTGGCCTTGCGGTACAGGCGCGAACGCTGACCGCGGTAGCCGGAGGCCTGCTCGAGGATCGCCCGGCGCTTCTTGTGGGCGTTGACTGCCCGCTTGACGCGTGCCACTTGTTAACTCCTTGTAGCGGGGTCGTGGTGGTACTCACACGACCCGGAAACGACTGGGTCCCGGTCTTGGCGTACGGCGCTCAGGGTTCACGAGCGCCGGCTACGTCACTTGCCGAGAAGCTTCTTGATCTTCGCGGCGTCGCCCGGGGCCATCTCGGCGTTGCCGGTGAGGCGACGCGTGACGCGGGACGACTTGTGCTCGAGCAGGTGGCGCTTGCCGGCGCGCTCGCGGAGCACCTTGCCGGAGCCGGTGACCTTGAAGCGCTTGCTGGCACCGCTGTGCGACTTGTTCTTCGGCATAGCGCCGTTATCTCCTCGTCGGTGGCGCTCCGGTGCCCGGTCGCAAAAAACCGGGCACGGTGGAGCGTCGCTGTTCTATCGGTTACATCCTCGGGGACCCGTGGGCCCCCCGGGATCACGCCTCGGCGGGTTCCTCGGCGGACGCCTCAGCCTCGGCAGGGTTCTGCGACTTACCGGGATTCGCCTTCGCCTCGGCCTTGCGGGCCTCCTGCGCCTGGCGGGCCTCGGCCATCGCCTCGGTCTTCTTCTTGTGCGGACCGAGGACCATGATCATGTTGCGGCCGTCCTGCTTCGGATTCGACTCCACGAAGCCGAGGTCCTGGACGTCCTCCGCGAGACGCTGCAGCAGTCGGTAGCCCAGCTCGGGCCGGGACTGCTCGCGACCACGGAACATGATCGTGATCTTGACCTTGTCGCCCTGCTTGAGGAACCGGACGACGTGACCCTTCTTGGTGTCATAGTCGTGCGGGTCGATCTTCGGCCGGAGCTTCATCTCCTTGATGACCGTGTGCGCCTGGTTCTTGCGCGCCTCACGGGCCTTCATGGCCGACTCGTACTTGAACTTCCCGTAGTCCATGAGCTTGCACACGGGCGGACGGGCGTTCGCCGCGACCTCGACCAGGTCCAGGTCGTACTCCTGCGCAAGCTCCAGTGCCTTCGCGAGCGGCACGATGCCGACCTGCTCGCCACTGGGACCGACAAGTCGCACCTCGGGAACGCGAATCCGGTCGTTGATGCGGGGCTCGGCGCTGATGGATCCTCCTCGGTAGCACCACGCGACGGTCTGGCGGACAGCCGCGTAACGTTTGTTCGTAAGACCTAACCGCGCCGACGCACAAAAAATGCCCCGGACGATCACAGGCGGGGCTCCAATGACTACCGGAGCACCGCCGCGGTGACCGCGGGGCGCGACTCGGGCGGCTCCATCGTCCGTACGGAACGATGGTGGCCGCCTGACCGGGTGACCCGCCGCCCCGGAGGACGGTCGGGTGGGAGATCGGAGCCTCCACTTGTGGGCCGGGCACTCTGTGGTTCACAGGGCACATCCGGCCGGTCGCTCACCAGGTTAGCAGGATCGCTTGACAAGGCCTAATCGAAAGCCCGCGATCCGGGACCGCTTATCGTGTGGGGCATGAGTGAGACCCCTCCTGAGAACCCCGACTTCGACGCGATGACCCGGGACATCGCCGAGGTCCCCGCCGTCGAGGTGATCGTGACGGTCGCCGTCAACCTGATGAGCGCCGCCGCCGTGAAGCTCGGGCTGAGCGAGGAGGGCGAGAAGCACAAGGACCTGGACGAGGCCCGGAAGCTGATCACCGCGCTCGCCGGCCTGCTGGACGCGAGCACGACGGAGATCAGCTCCTTCCACGCGGCCCCGCTGCGCGACGGCCTGAAGTCGCTGCAGCTGGCGTTCCGCGAGGCGTCGATCGTCCCGGACGAGCCGGGCCAGGGGCCGGGCGAGAAGTACACCGGCCCGGTCTACGGCTGATCTATCCCTTCACGTACAGGGGCTCGCCGGGAGGCGTGGTCCCGGCCGGCAGCAGTGCCAGGTCGAGGCCGCGCACCAGGCGGGCCCTCAGCGTTTCGTCGGCGGCGAGGCGCTCGGCGACCGCCCGGGCGGCCTCGGCGGGCTGCGCGGCCGGGTCCACGACCAGGGCGAGGGTGCCGTCGGCCGGTCCGGGCCCGAGGTGGGCGCGCAGCACGGCGGGCTCGGCCGCCACGGCCGTGCGGACGGCCTCGACGACGGCCGGGTCGGCGAGCGGGTCGGTGCTGGTGCGGCCCTCGGCGAGGGCGAGCAGCGCCGGGCCGGTCAGCTCGAACGGCACCGGTCCGGCGACGTCCAGCACGACCGTGTCGGCCTTCTCGTGCGCGGCTGCCTGAAGCGCCTGGTGCAGCGGTACGGCGACCGGGCGGGCCCCGGGATCCCAGCGGGCGAGGGAGTCGGTCGAGGTGAAGGCAGGCAGTGCGGTGCGCCGGCCGGCCTTCAGCGTGGGTACGGCCATGTCGCTGGTCTTCTCGCGGCGCAGCCCGTTCTCGTCCTCCTCGACCTCGCCCAGCACGGCGACGACGGGGACGAGCAGGCGGGCGCCCTTCAGCGCCTCCAGGACGGGCCCGAGGGCGCTGCGGTCCTCGGCCCAGGCGGCGAGCGCCGCGCTCAGCCGGGGGTCGGCGGAACCGTCGTCGTCGGAGAAGCCGGGGTCGGGGATGTTCTTGTTCGCCACGGTCACCGACCCTATCGGGGGAAGGCGGCCGGCCCTGTGCGGGGCCGGAGCGAGCGCGGTCACCGCTTTCACCCGAATCTCAGCTTTCCCTGACCCGGATCTACCGTCCGGCCGACGGGGCGCACAGTCCGCGCTCCGGGCATCGCGGGCATGCAGTCCTCCAGAGCCCGCCGTCCTCCAGAGCCCGCCGTGGCCGTCCTGTGCGCCCGTCCCGGCGCCGTCCGCTGCTCACCGTCGTACTCGCCGTCGTCGCCGTGGGCGGGGTCACGGCCACAGGCGCGGCCTGTGCGAAGGCGCGGGGGTCGCGGGAGGCGGCGGCCGTATCGTCGGCGGCGGTGCCCTCGGCCTCCGACTCGGCCGGGGCGGGCGAGGAGGCCTCGGTGGAACCCGTGACGGACCCGGCGGTGGACCGGGACGCTGTGCTGGCCAGGGCGATGTCGGCGGTGAGCGTGCCGGCGGGCGCCCAGGTGTCGGCGGCCGTGCTGGCGGTGGACTCCGGGGAGAGTGCCGTGTACGGACACGCGGCCTTCGACACGGCGAGCATCGTCAAGGTCGACATCCTGGCGGCGCTGCTGCTCCGGGCGCAGGACGCGGGCCGGCGTCTGACGGCGACCGAGCAGGCGTACGCCACGAAGATGATCGAGAACAGCGACAACGCCTCCGCGACCGCGCTGTGGCACGCGATCGGAGGTGCCGACGGCCTGGACGCGGCGAACAGGCGCTTCGGGCTGACCGCGACCTCCGGTGGCGACGGTGGGCTGTGGGGGCTGACGCAGACCACGGCCGCCGACCAACTCGTCCTCCTCCAGCAGGTGTTCGGCGAGGACTCCGAGCTGAGCGCGGCCTCCCGGGCGTATGTGCAGGAGCTGATGAAGTCGGTCGAGGCGGACCAGGGGTGGGGGGTGTCGGCCGCCGCGGGGGGCACCTCCTGGGCGCTGAAGAACGGCTGGCTGGCGCGCAGCACGACGGGTCTGTGGGACGTGAACAGCATCGGCCGGATCACGGTGGACGGCACCGGCTACCTGGTGGCGGTGCTGTCGAAGGGCACCGGGAGCCGGGCGCGGGGCATCGCGCTGGTGGAGGCGGCGGCGAAGGCGGCGGTGGCGGCGTTCACCGGTGAGTGATCGGTCTTGCCGGGCACGTCACGACGGGCGGGCCGGACCCCGCGGCTGCCGGAGCCGGTGCGGCGGCACCCTTGGGGCTCCGGCTGTCCGACACCGGCTAGCGGGTCCGGACCGGCTGTTTTCGGCCCCGCCACAGGACCACTCCGGCCACCAGCAGGACGCCGCCGGCACCGCCGGCCAGCGGGCCGGCCCAGTCGGAGGCGGAGGCCGTGGCGGTGGCGGCGTCGGGGCCGGCGCCGAAGTACTTCTTTCCGTACGTCGCTGCCCGCAGGCTCTGCGGCTTCAGCCGGTCGGCCGCCTTCAGGGCCGCCACCGGGTCGACCATGCCGAAGCCGCGGGAGTCGTCCCGGCCGCCGACCGGCGCGTCCCGGGCGGTGTCCTCCAGGAGCTTTTTGACCTGGGCCGGGCGCAGACCGGGGTGGGCCGCCTTGACCAGGGCAGCGGCACCGGAGACGAAGGCGGCGGCGGCCGAAGTGCCCCAGCCCTCGTAGTACTTGTGGTCGGGGTCGGCGATGACCACGTCGACGCCGGGCGCGCTGACCGCCGCGTACCAGCGGCGGGTCGAGAAGGAGGCACGGGTGCCGTACTTGTCCACGGCGGTGGCGGCGATGACGCCGGGGTAGGCGGCCGGGTAGGAGATGTGGTCGCCCCGGTCGCCGCCGTTGCCCGCGGAGGCGACGACCACCACGCCCTTCTTCAGGGCGTACTGCACGGCCTCGTCCTCGCTCGGCTCGGGGTGCGCGGAGTTCGAGTCGTCGCCCAGGGAGAGGTTGATGACGTCGGCACCGTGGTCGGCGGCCCAGCGGATGCCGTCGGCGAGGGCGTTGCCGCGGCTGGTGCGGGCCTTGGCGCGGGCGGGGTCGTTGTCCTCCAGGATCACCCGCACGGGCAGGATCCTGGCCTCGGGGGCGACACCCATGACACCGGCGCTGCCGCCGGGGCCGTGGCCGTGCCCGGCGATGATGCCGGCCATGGCGGTGCCGTGCCGGGCCCAGTCGCGGTCGCCGGGCCCCGCGCCGAAGCCGATCATGTCCTTGGCGGGCAGGACGTTGCCGGCGAGGTCCGGATGGTCGGCCTCGACGCCGGTGTCGAGCACGGCCACGGTGACGCCCCGGCCCTTCGTCGTCCGCCACGCCTCGTCCAGGTGCAGGGCGTCCAGCCCCCACTGCTGGGCGCGGATCCCGTCGGCGTGTGCGGCACCGGCCGGCACCAGGGCGAGGGCAGCGGCGAGCAGCAGGCTCAGCGCCGCGCCGGCGGAGTCCACGCGGCGGCGGCGTATCGATCGCCTCATGAAGGTTTCTCCGTGGCCGTGCCGATGCGCTGACGCAGACGCCGTTCGATGTGGCCGGCCAGGCCCTGGGCCTCGTTGGCGAGACCGGACTGGGCCGCGGCGCTGGTGGCGCCGGCCCTGAGCGCGTCGCCGGCGGACTGGGGCACGTCGACGCTGCGGCCGTCGGACCAGCCGGAGACGGCGTAGACCACGGCCGGGGCGTCGGTGAGCACCGAGATGGTCCAGGAGGCGCGCTGCCGGTCGCCGAAGGCGGCCGCGGCGGTGCCCCCGGCCGCGTACGGCCGGGGCATCAGGTCGGCACGCCGGTCGAGGCGCTCGGTACGGAAGCGGTGGGCGAGCGCGGACATGGCAGCGGGGTCGGCGTCGGTGAACAGCAGGCCGACGGTGGTGACGTAGCTCTGGGTGGCGTCGGTGTAGGTGGCGCGCAGCAGCCGCCGGCAGCCGACCGGGGCGAGGACCTTGGACAGCAGCGGGTCGAAGGCGTGGGCGCAGCCGCTGTCCGGGGCCACGGCGATCCTGGTCCAGGTGCGGTCGGCGCCGCCGGGTCCGGCGCCCGTGCCCTGCACGGTGGGCGGGAACAGCTGGTCGACGGGCACGTTGTGCCAGAGCGTCCCGGCGGTGGCGAAGTGGTCGCCGGTGGCGGAGTCCCCGCCGTCGTCGGTGAGCCAACTGCCCGTCGCGGCACCGCCGATGAGACCGATACCGAGCACGAGACAGGCCGCGGCTGCGGCGGTACGGGGCCCCACCCGGTGTCCCTTCCGCTCACCGGGCGCCTCGGTCTGCCCGGCCGCCCCGGAGGTCCGCGCGGCAGCGGCACCCCAGGACAGCGCCGGGTCCGGCACGAAGGCACCCGCGGGCGGCGGGCCGGCGGGGTGGGCGGGGGCCATCGGGCTCCAGGCGCCCGCCTCCGTCCGCCCGGCAGGCACCGCGGGACCGGACGACGCGGGCACGGCGGCGGTACGGCGCCCGCCGCCCGGTCCTGCGGGCGGGCGTCCCGGGGCCGGGGCGGGCGCCGCACCGTTGCGCTGGGTCTTCGCGGAGTCGGTGACCGGGCGGAGTCGCGCCGTGGTCTCCGACGCGGTGAACGGGCGGGGCGCGGCCGGGGTCTGCGCCGCCGTGAACGGGCGGAGCCGGGCCGTCGTCTCCGCGGGTGTCTCGACCGGCGCTCCCGGCCGCCGGGCGTCCTGTCCCGGGCGGTGCGCCGCGCGCCCCGTGCTCGGCGGGGCGTCGGGGAACCGGGCCGATGCCGGAGGCGGCGGGGGACTCACGGACGCGCCGGCCGCGGGCACGGCGGGGTGCGGTCCGCCTGACCGACGCCCCTGCCCGGCACGGCTGCCGGCGTCCCCGCCGGCCGTGCCGGACGGCGAGCCGTTGCCCTGGGACTGCCGGGCGAGGGAACCAGGGCGCGCGGCCCCTGCGGCAGACGGCGCGTCTTCGCCCGCGCGGCCCCCGCCCGGCACCCCGCCGTCGCCTCCGGCCCGACCCGCCACGGACCGACCCTCACACGCAAAGCCCCCGTCCGATGCCCCGCCGTGTCCTGCGGCCGGGTCCGCGACGGACCTTCCCTCACGCAGGAAGCCCTCGGCCGACGGCAGTGCCGCGCTTGCGGCTGCCCCCGATGCGGCCTCCTCGTCGCGTGCCCCGGCCCCGGTGGACGGGCGGGTGGCCCGCGGGGTGAAGACCGACGGCTCGTCGTCGACGTCGTCCGGCGGAACGGGAACGGGCGGGGCCGGCGGACGCGGTGGGGCGGACGGGCGGGGCGGGGTCGAGGGGCGCGGCGGGACCGGAGCGTGGCGCGCTTCCGTGCTCATGCACCCCCCGTTTCCTCGTGCCCGTGCCGTCCTCACGTCCACGGCCGTGCTGCTCCTCTGCCGCCCCGGAGCGCACGTCCTCGTCCCGGGCACGCATACCCGTACGGCCGGACCGGCATCCCGGTTCAGATCGAAGCGGCCGGGCGCGTTCCGCGTACGTGCGCGTCACTCTACGGGTTGTCCGGCGTGGGGACGGAACCAGTCCGGGGCGCCGGGGCATCTGCCCGGAACGTCCCCCTACCCTGCGGTAATCCTGTCTGGCAGGCTTCCGTCATGACTGCGCGCGCCCCAGACCGGGCCCGTTACGACCGGGCCACCGCCCATCTCGACGCCCCTCTCGCGATCGTGGACCTGGACGCCTTCGACGCCAACGCGGCCGATCTCGTCCGCCGGGCCGCCGGCAAGCCGGTCCGGGTCGCCAGCAAGTCCGTGCGCTGCCGGGCCCTGCTGGAGCGTGTCCTGGCCAGGGACGGCTTCCAGGGCATCATGTCGTTCACCCTGGCCGAGTCGCTGTGGCTCGCCCGTTCCGGATTCGACGACATCCTGCTGGCCTACCCGTCCGCCGACCGGTCCGGATTCGCGGAGCTGGCCGCCGATCCCAAGCTCGCCGGCGCGGTGACCGTGATGGTGGACGACCCTGCGCATCTGGACCTCATCGACGCCGCCCGCGACGGCGGCCGCGAAGTGGTGCGTGTCTGCCTGGAGTTGGACACCTCGCTGAAGCTGCTCGGCGGCCGGGTCCGGGTCGGCGCGCGGCGTTCCCCACTGCACTCCCCCACCCAACTCGCCGAGCTGGCGCGGTCGGTGGCCCGTCGTCCGGGCTTCCGGCTGGTGGGGATCATGGCGTACGAGGGGCATGTCGCGGGGGTCGGGGATGCGGTCGCCGGACGGCCGCTGCGGTCGCGGGCCGTCCGGCTGATGCAGACCGCCGCCCGCCGGGAACTGGCCGGGCGGCGGGCCGCGGTCGTGCGCGCGGTGCGGGCCGTCGTGCCGGACCTGGAGTTCGTCAACGGCGGAGGCACGGGCAGTGTGCAGCACACCGCCGCCGAGGACGCGGTGACCGAGATAGCGGCCGGTTCGGGCCTGTACGTGCCCCGGCTCTTCGACAACTACACCTCGTTCACCGGCCGCCCGGCCGCCCTGTTCGCCCAGCCCGTCGTACGGCGCCCGGGGGTCGGCGTGGTCACCGTGCTCGGCGGCGGCTACCCGGCCTCCGGCGCCGCCGGCCCGGACCGGCTGCCGGTGCCGTACCTGCCCGAGGGCCTGAAGTACGACCCCCAGGAGGGCCCCGGGGAGGTGCAGACCCCGCTGCTCGGCTCGCCCGCCGACGATCTGCTCATCGGCGACAGGGTGTGGTTCCGGCACGCCAAGGCGGGCGAGCTGTGCGAGCGGTTCGAGGCACTGCACCTCGTCGAGGGGGACACGGTGACCGCGACCGTGCCGACCTACCGGGGCGAGGGGCAGACCTTCCTGTGACCGGCCGGCCTACAGGGGCGTGACGTACGCGCCCGCGATGCCGCCGTCCACCAGGAAGTCGGTGGCGTTGACGAAGGAGGAGTCGTCGCTGGCCAGGAAGGCGACGGCGGCGGCGATCTCCTCGGCCTCGGCGAACCGGCCGACCGGGATGTGCACCAGGCGGCGCGCGGCCCGCTCCGGGTCCTTCGCGAACAGCTCCTGCAGCAGCGGGGTGTTGACCGGCCCCGGGCACAGGGCGTTCACGCGGATGCCCTCCCGGGCGAACTGCACGCCCAGCTCCCGGGACATGGCGAGGACGCCGCCCTTGGACGCCGTGTACGAGATCTGGCTCGTGGCGGCGCCCATGCGCGCCACGAAGGACGCGGTGTTGATGATGGAGCCCTTCCCCTGGCGCCGCATGTAGGGGATGGCGGCCTTGCAGCACAGGTAGACGGAGGTGAGGTTGACCTCCTGGACGCGCTTCCAGGCCTCCAGGCCGGTCTCCAGGATGGAGTCGTCGTCGGGCGGCGAGATGCCCGCGTTGTTGAAGGCGACGTCGACGCTGCCGTAGGTGTCGTACGCCGTCCTGAACAGCGCCTCGACCTGCTCGGGATCGGTGACGTCGACCTTCACGAAGAGCCCGCCCACCTCGTCGGCGACGGCCTTGCCGCGGGCCTCGTCCACGTCGGCGCAGACCACGTGGGCGCCCTCGGAGGCGAGCCGGCGGGCGGTGGCGAGGCCGATGCCGCTGCCGGCTCCGGTCACGACGGCGGTATGGCCGACCAGGCGGCGGCAAACACTGTTGTCGGTCACTGTGCGGGGCCCTCCGTGCTGATGAAGACGTTCTTGGTTTCGGTGAAGGCGGTCAGGGCGTCGGGGCCCAGTTCGCGGCCGAGGCCGGACTGCTTGAAGCCGCCGAAGGGGGTCCAGTAGCGGACGCTGGAGTGGGAGTTGACGGACAGGTTGCCCGCGCGGACGGTCTGGGAGACGCGCAGGGCGCGGCCGAGGTCCCGGGTCCACAGGGAGCCGGAGAGGCCGTAGGGGGTGTCGTTGGCGAGGCGGACGGCGTCCTGTTCGTCGGTGAAGGGCAGGAGGACGGCGACGGGCCCGAAGATCTCCTCGCGTGCCGCCTCGCTGTCCGGCCGCTCCCCCGTCAGAACCGTCGGCGGGAACCAGAACCCGGGGCCTTGCGGGGCGCTGCCGCGCAGGGCGGGCGCCGCCTCGGGGACGTACGACCGTACCCGGTCCAGCTGCTGACGGGAGATCAGCGGTCCCATCTGGGTCTTCTCGTCGGCCGGGTCGCCCACGACGACGGAGGCGAGGGCGTCGGCGAGGAAGTCCCGGGCCTCCTCCAGCACCGTCTCCTGCACCAGGATGCGGGTACGGGCGCAGCAGTCCTGGCCGGAGTTGTCCAGGAAGGAGAAGGGGTCGAGGGCGGCCTTGAGGTCGGCGTCGGCGAAGACGATGTTGGGGCTCTTGCCGCCGAGCTCCAGGGTGACCGGTTTGACCAGGCGGGCGCAGCGCTCCATCACCTCGCGGCCGGTGCGGGTGGAGCCGGTGAACACGATCTTGGCGGCGTCCGGGTGGTCCACCAGGGCGCGTCCGGCGATGTGTCCGTGGCCGGGCAGCACCTGGAAGACGTGCTCGGGCAGGCCTGCCTCCAGGGCCAGTTCGGCGAGCCGCAGTGCCGTGAGCGGGGTGGTCTCGGCGGGCTTGAGGACGACCGCGTTGCCGGCCGCGAGTGCCGGGAAGGAACCCCAGGCGGCGATCGGCATCGGGAAGTTCCAGGGGGCGATCACGCCGACGACACCGAGCGGTTCCTGGAAGGTGACGTTCCAGCCGCCGGGCACCGGGATCTGCCGGCCGAGCAGGCGTTCCGCTCCCCCGGCGGCGTACAGCAGCAGGTCGCGGGCGTTGCCGGCCTCCCAGCGGGCGTTGCCGACGGTGTGGCCGGCCTCGCGGACCTCGAGCCGGGCGAGTTCCTCCAGGTGGGAGTCGACGGTGTCGGCGAAGCGGCGCAGCAGCCGGGCCCGGTCGGCGGGTGCGAGGGCGGCCCATTTGGCCTGGGCGCGCGTGGCGCGTACGACGGCGGTGTCGATGTCCTCCTCGCTCGCGGCGGGGACGGTGGCGAGGACCTCCTCCGTGGCGGGGTTGAGGACGGTCAGCTCGTGCGGTTCGGACACGTGGGGACCTTTCACAGGCGTTCGAAGGAGCGGCGCAGCTCCCAGTCGGTGACCGCGGCGTCGAAGGCCTCCAGCTCGACGCGCGCCATGTTGCGGTAGTGGGCCACGACCTCGTCGCCGAAGGCTGCCTTGGCCACCGGGCTGTTCTCCCAGAGTGCGGCGGCCTCGCGCAGGGTGGTCGGCACGTGCTCGAAGTCGGCCGTGTAGGCGTTGCCGGGGCAGGGCTCGGGGAGTTCGAGTTTCTGCTCGATGCCGTACAGGCCCGCCGCGACGAGTCCGGCGACGGCGAGGTGCGGGTTGACGTCCCCGCCGGGCAGGCGGTTCTCGAAGCGCAGGGAGCGGCCGTGGCCGACCACGCGCAGGGCGCAGGTGCGGTTGTCGTGGCCCCAGGCGACGGCGGTGGGGGCGAAGGAGCCCGGCTGGAACCGCTTGTAGGAGTTGATGTTCGGGGCGTAGAGCAGGGAGAAGTCACGCAGGGCGGCGAGCTGTCCGGCGAGGAAGTGCCGCATCACGTCGGACATGCCGCCGGGACCGTCCCCGGCCATGGCGTTGTTGCCGTCGGCGTCGGCGAGCGAGAGGTGGATGTGACAGGAGTTGCCTTCGCGCTCGTTGTACTTCGCCATGAAGGTGATCGAGACGCCCTCCTGCGCGGCGATCTCCTTGGCGCCCGTCTTGTACAGGGCGTGCTGGTCACAGGTGACGAGGGCCTCGTCGTAGCGGAAGGCGATCTCGTGCTGGCCGGGGTTGCACTCGCCCTTGGCGGACTCGACGGTGAGGCCGGCGCCGGCCATGTCGTTGCGCAGCCGGCGCAGCAGGGGCTCGATGCGGCCGGTGCCGAGGACGGAGTAGTCGATGTTGTACTGGTTGGCCGGGGTGAGCCCCCGGTAGTTCGCGTCCCAGGCCTGTTCGTAGCTGTCCTTGAAGACGATGAACTCCAGCTCGGTGCCGACCTGTGCGGTGTAGCCAAGCTCGGCGAGCCGCTCCAGCTGGCGGCGCAGGATCTGGCGGGGCGCTGCGACGACCGGGCCGCCGTCGTTCCAGGCCAGGTCGGCGAGGAGCAGGGCGGTGCCCGGGTGCCAGGGGAGGCGGCGCAGGGTGGACGGGTCGGGACGCATGGCGAAGTCGCCGTAGCCCCGCTCCCACGAGGACATCGCGTAACCGTCGACGGTGTTCATCTCGGTGTCGACGGCGAGCAGGTAGTTGCAGCCCTCGGTGCCGTGGTGCAGGACCTCGTCGAGGAAGAAGCGGGCGGCGAACCGCTTGCCCTGCAGCCGCCCTTGCATGTCGGGGAAGGCCAGGACGACAGTGTCGATCTCACCGCTCGCGACGAGGGCGTGCAGTTCCTCGACACTGAGCGGGGGTGTGCGGTCTGCCACGGGAGAGCCTCCTTCGGCGCCTTCGCGCTTTTTCGGCCGGGCCGGGAGCCATAAGGTATTGCTCAGAACCATTGCTTGGGAAGGGGGTACGGCGGATGTCGCAGGACATCGGCCCCTACGGGCCGGGTGACCGGCTCGCTCCGGTGCTGCGGCCGGTGCGGGCGGGCAACGGCTTCGAGGAGGCGCTGGAGCAGATCCTCCAGGTCGTGCGGCTCGGCCTGGTGCCGGGCGGGGAACGGCTGCCGGCGGAGCGGGAGCTGGCGGAGCGGCTCGGGATCAGCCGGGTGACGCTGCGCGAGGTGCTGAAGGTGCTCCAGGACCAGGGTCTGGTGGAGGCACGGCGCGGGCGCTACGGCGGAACGTTCGTGCTGCACCGCACGGACGCCGGCGGCGAGGACGAGCTGCGGCGCCGGATCGCCGCGACGGACATCGAGGACGTGCTGCGGTTCCGCGAGGTGCTGGAGGTCGGCGCGGCCGGACTGTGCGCGGCGCACGGTCTCACGGACGAGCAGGCGGACCGGCTGCGCGAGGCCCTGGACCGTACCCATGAGGCCCCGCTGGCGGACTACCGGCGCGCGGACACCCTGCTGCACCTGACGCTCGCCGAGGTGTGTGGCTCGCCGTCCCTGACCGCGCAGTACGCGGCGGTCCGGGCCACGGTCAACGACCTGCTCGACTGCATCCCGCTGCTGGTGCGCAATCTCGAGCACTCGCAGCGCCAGCACACCGCGCTGGTGGAGGCGGTGCTGGACGGGGACGCCGACGGCGCGCGGGAGATGATGCGCGAGCACTGCGCGGGCACGGCGGCGCTGCTGCGGGGCTTCCTGGCGTAGCGTGTTCTTGTAAAGGTGTGCGGGTGAACCTTTTGCTTCCGGGGAGGGCGGTATGACCGTACGACCGCTGATCGGCATCAGCACCTATTGGGAGTCCGGCGCGCGCTGGGGAGTGTGGGAGCTGGCGGCGGCGCTGCTGCCGACCGGCTACCCCCGGCTGGTGCAGCGGGCGGGCGGACTGGCCGCGATGTTGCCGCCGGACGCGCCCGGGCACGCGGCGAAGACGGTGGCCCGGCTGGACGGGCTGGTCATCGCCGGCGGCCCGGACGTGGATCCGGCCCGGTACGGCGCCGAACGCTCGCCGCGTACGGGGCCGCCCGCGCCGGAGCGGGACGCGTGGGAGCTGGCGCTGATCGACGCCGCGCTGCCGGCCGGGGTGCCGCTGCTGGGGATCTGCCGGGGCATGCAGCTGCTGAACGTGGCGCTCGGCGGCACGCTGATCCAGCACCTGGAGGGCCACGCGGAGGTGGTCGGTGTGTTCGGCGGCCACACGGTGAAGCCGACACCGGGGAGCCTGTACGCCGGAATCGTCCCGGAGGAGACGACGGTGCCCACCTATCACCACCAGGCCGTGGACCGGCTCGGCGCGGGACTGGTGCCGTCGGCCCACGCGGCGGACGGCACGGTGGAGGCGGTCGAACTGCCCGCGGAACACGGCTGGGTGCTGGGCGTGCAGTGGCACCCCGAGATGGGCGAGGACCCGAGGGTGATGACCGCACTGGTCGCAGCCGCCGCACGGCGCGCCACCCGCCACCCCTGACACCAGACCCCCGACAGCCGCAGTGGCCACGCACACGGTCACAACCGGCCACCGAACACCACCGGGCCGCGGACCGGCTCGGCGCAGGACCCGCACCGTCGGCCACGCGGGCCGCACGCGAGACCGCACTGGTCGCAGCCGCCACACGGCGCGCCACCCGCCACCCCTGACACCAGACCCCAGCCACAGTCCCGCACACGGTCACAACAGGCCGCCGAGCGACCCCTGGGCCGCCGCACCCTGGCCCCGCCGGACGGGCGCGGAGTGGGCGGCTCGGCGGTGTGGGGTCGAGGGAACCTGCGCGGGGACAGGCCGGGATCCGGTCGGAGCGTCAGGGCCCTGCTCCGCCGCACCGGAACCCGACGGCGGCCGCGCGAGCCCGCCGCCCGGCGGCCCCACCGGGGCCCCCGGCCTCACCACCGGCCGGCGAGCCTCGTTGCCGGGTGCGGGTGCCGGCGGGACGGTGCCTGTTGCCCTGCGGGCCGGGCCGGGCCGTCTGCCGGGGTGCCGGTGCGCGGTGGGCTGGTCGCCCGGTCCCCGCGTCCCTTCGGGGCGTCCCGCGCCGTGGATCGCCGCGCCGTCAGCCCCGCGTCAGCGACAGCAGGTCCCGTGCCGGCCCGGTGGGCCGGTGTCCCGTGGGCCACACCGCCCGGAGGTCACGGCGCAGGACGACGCCCTCCACCGGGATGCTGACCAGGCGTCGCATCGCGAGCTCCTCCCCCACGGCCAGCTCGCTGAGGACCGAGGGGCCCGCGCCGCTGACCGCCGACGCCTTGACGGCCGTGGTCGAGGACAGCTCGATCAGAGGACGGGCGAGCCCGCCGAGCGCCGCGTCCAGGACTTGGCGGGTGCCGGAGCCGCGCTCGCGGAGGATCAGGGGGGTGCTCGCGAGTTCCTCCGCCGTCAGGGGGCGACGGCGACGGGCCCACGGATGGCCGGGCGCGGTCACGACGATCAGGCGGTCGCGGGCGATGACGGCGGAGTCCAGACCCGTCGGGACCGACAGGCCCTCCACGAACCCGAGGTCCGCCTCCCCGGCCAGCAGCAGTTCCGCGACCTTGGCGGAGTTGCCGGCGAGCAGCGAGACGGCCGTGTCGGGCCGCTCGGCGTGCAGGGCGAGGAGCCAGCCGGGGAGCAGGTACTCGGCGATGGTCATGCTCGCCGCGACCCGCAGGCGCGAGTCCCGCCGGTCCCGCAGCGCCCGCGCGCCGGCGTCGAAGGCCGCCGCCGCCTCGACCACGCGCCGGGCCCAGTCCGTGACCAGGGCGCCGGCGTCCGTGAGCCGGGAGCCGCGGGGCGAGCGGTCGACCAGGGCCACGCCCAGCTGCCGTTCCATGGAGCGGATGCGGCTGCTGGCGGCGGGCTGGGTGATGCCGACCTCGCGTGCCGCCGCGCCGAGACTGCCCAGCCGCGCCACCGCCAGCAGCAGCTCCAGGCCGGCCAGGTCGGGCACCCGGTGTGCCAGCGACTCCGGACGCCCCGGTTCCGAGCGCTCTCGCCACCCCTCCGACTCACTCATAAGACCAGCTTATGCCGTAGGGGGGAAGGACCTTCCTGGTCGGCGACGAGCTGCTCGCAGCGCCTCGGCGAGCACTCGTGGCGCCTCGGCCAGGGACGGGCCGTACCAGGTGAGATGCCGCCCGCTGACCGGGGCACAGGGCAGCCCGGGGAAGGCCTCGGGGCCGTCGTCGGAGGTGAAGCGGTAGGGCTCGTCGGGCAGGACGACCACGTCCGGGGCCGCGGCGCACAGCTCCTCCAGCGGCACGCGCGGGTAACGGTCGCGGTGGCCGGCGTACAGGTGGTCGACGCCGAGCCGCGCCAGGACGTCACCGGCGAAGGTGTCCCGGCCGAGGACCATCCAGGGCCGGCGCCAGATCGGTACGACGGCCGTCGTACGGGCCGGCGGCTCCGGCAGGGAGGTCCAGGCGGCCTCGGCCCGCTCCAGCCACCGGGGCCGGCCCGGCGCACCGCAGGCGGTCAGCGTCCGCTCCAGCTCGGCGAAGGCCTGCGGAACGCTCCGCACCTCGGTGACCAGCACCTCCAGACCCGCCACGCGCAGGGCGTCGAGGTCCGGCGCCCGGTTCTCCTCCTCGTTGGCGATCACCAGATCGGGGGCGAGCGCGAGGATGCGGTCGAGCCCCGGGTTCTTGGTGCCGCCGATCCTGGTGACGTCGAGGCCGGCAGGGTGGGTGCACCAGTCGGTGGCGCCGACGAGGGCGCCGGGAAGGGTCCTGGCCACGGCCTCCGTGAGCGAGGGGACCAGCGAGACGATCCGCGCCCGCGAAGGGGTGGCGGGCTGTACCTGGTGTGCGGCTGCCGCCGCGTGGGCCCGACCGGCCACGACGCACCCTTCACGGAAGACCGACGGCCTAGCGAGACCGATCCTGCACGGCCTCGATGTGCTCCGCCACCGCCACCACGATCACCCGTGTGTCCGGCACCGTGGCCCGCCACCGGTGCCGCACCCCACCGGTCAGGTACAGCGTGTCACCGCGCCCGAGGCGGTACGCGCGGCCCTCGGCCTCGATCTCGACCGCGCCGTCGGCGACGTACATCAGCTCGTCGTTGCGGTGCTGGAACTCACGGCCGGCGTCATGGTCACCGGTGAACTCCGAGGCGTGCAACTGGTGGTGACCTCGCACCAGGGAACGGGTCCGGGCCTCGAAGTCGCCCTCGGCGGCCGGGTCAGCGCGCACGACGTCCACGCTGGCCGCCGGGTCGGCGGCGGCGAGGAGCTCGACGGCGGTGGTGCGCAGGGCGTCGGCGAGCTTCTCCAGCGAGGTGCGGCTGGGGCGGGCCCGGTCGTTCTCCACCTGGCTGAGGAACGGCACCGAGAGGCCACTGCGCTCGGCCACGACGGCGAGCGTCAGCTCCAGGGCACGGCGGCGCCGCCGGACGGCTGCGCCCACCCGCACGGGCTGCTCTTTGTGGTCGCCCATCGCTCCGGCTCCCTCCCTCGCTCGTCGTGCCGCTGTCCGGGTGCCCGGGCCGGGGCACACCTCTTCCGATGACTTCTCTGCACCCTACGCATGTTCGGCAAACCGTTTCACGCGGCGGTCACATACCCGACATGCTGCCGAGTCCCCACCCTCATGGTTCGCGCCGCGTCACGGCGGCCAGGACCGGGCCGCGACGCCTCACCGCCCGATGACGAAGACGCCCGCCAACTGGGCCGCGCGGCTCCGCCGGCCCACGGTCACCACGCATGGTGATTGGCCGGATCCTTGCCGTAGCCGGGGCGGCCCGTCCCAGGGCTGGACATGCCGCGAGGGGCGGGCCTCGCCGGGCGCCTGGGCGACGTCCGGCGGTGCCCGCCCCTCGGGTGGCGGTCCGGGGCGGTCAGGTCACCCGGCCGCCTGGCTCCTGACGTCCTTCTTGGCGACCGGGGCCCAGGTGTCGACCAGGCCCGGGTTCTTGCGCAGCCAGGTGCGGGCGGCGTCCTGCTCCCTGCCCTTGCCGGCCTTCTGGATCTGCGACTCCAGACCGGTGAGCTGCTTCTCGGTCATGGAGAAGTCCTTCAGCCAGCGGCCGACCTCGGGGTTGTCGGCGGCGAAGCCCTTACGGGCCAGCGTGTGCACGCCGTCGCCCTTGCCCCAGGCGCCCTCGGGGTCCTTCAGCTTCTTCAGGCCGTAGTCGCTGTAGGCCCAGTGCGGGGACCACAGGGTGACGACGACGGGCTGCTTCCGGGCGTAGGCGCGCTTGAGTTCGGCGAGCATGGCCGGAGTGGAGCCGTCGATCACGTCGTAGGCGCCCTGGAACCGCTTCGTCCGGTCGTCTGCCGAAGACCTTGAACAGGTGCTCGGCCTCAAGCGTGCGCTCACCGGGTGACTGTCGGTGCCGTACGGCATGATGCGAGCGTGACCGGACGACTCATGCTCCTCGACACCGCCTCGCTGTACTTCCGCGCCTACTTCGGCGTCCCGGACTCCGTGAAGGCACCGGACGGCACGCCTGTGAACGCCGTGCGCGGACTGCTGGACTTCATCGACCGGCTGGTCCGGGACCACCGGCCGCAGCAGCTGGTGGCCTGCATGGACGCCGACTGGCGGCCGCAGTGGCGGGTGGACCTCATCCCCACCTACAAGGCGCACCGGGTCGCCGAGGAACACGAGGGCGCGCCGGACGAGGAGCAGGTGCCCGACACCCTCTTGCCGCAGGTGCCGGTCATCGAGGACGTACTGGACGCGATCGGGATCGCCCGGGTGGGTGTCGCCGGGTATGAGGCCGACGACGTGATCGGTACGTTCACCGGGCGCGCCGCGGGCCCGGTGGACATCGTCACCGGCGACCGCGATCTGTATCAGCTGGTGGACGACGCGCGCGGGATCCGGGTGCTGTACCCCCTGAAGGGCGTCGGCACGCTTCAGCTGACCGACGAGGCGGTGCTGCGCGAGAAGTATGGGGTCGACGGGCGGGGGTACGCGGATCTGGCGCTGCTGCGCGGCGACCCCAGCGACGGCCTGCCGGGGGTGGCCGGGATCGGCGAGAAGACGGCCGCCAGGCTGCTCGCCGAGTTCGGCGACCTGGCCGGGATCATGACGGCGGTGGACGACCCGCGGGCGAGGCTCACGCCGTCGCAGCGCAGACGGCTGGACGAGGCCCGGCCGTATGTCGCGGTGGCGCCGAAGGTGGTGCGGGTGGCCGACGACGTGCCGCTGCCGGACGTGGACACGGCCCTGCCGCACGCGCCACGTGACCCGGCGGCCTTGGAGCGGTTGGCCGCGCGGTGGGGACTCGGCGGCTCGCTGCAGCGGCTGCTGAGCACGCTCGCCGAGCGACCTTGACCGGAATATTCCGGCAAAGGGCCGTCATCCGGCCCTCAGGAGAGAGGTGTTACGTCAGAGCGAGGTGCTAACTTAGGTAAACCAAACCTAATCAGTTCGCAGGAGGTCGTGATGGCAGAGCGTCCTGGCCGAAAGCCACGCAAGACCCGCACCGCCCATGTCGTTCGCACCGAGCGGCTGACCCCGCACATGCAGCGGGTGGTGCTCGGCGGCGCCGGCCTTGCCGACTTCGCCGCGGACACCTGCACCGACCACTATGTGAAGCTGCTGTTCTGCCCCGAGGGCGTGACCTACCCCGAGCCCTTCGACCTGGAGCGGATCCGTGCGGAGTTCCCGCCCGCGCAGTGGCCGGTGACCCGGACCTACACCGTGCGCGCGTGGGACCCCGAACACAGCGAAGTGACCCTGGACTTCGTCGTCCACGGCGACGAGGGCCTGGCCGGACCGTGGGCCACCCGGGTACGGCCCGGCGAGACCGTGCGCTTCATGGGCCCCGGCGGCGCCTACGCTCCCGACCCGGCGGCCGACTGGCATCTGCTCGCCGGTGACGAGAGCGCGCTGCCCGCGATCGCGCGGGCCCTGGAGTCGCTGCCCGCCGGCACCCGCGCCCATGCCTTCGTGGAGGTGGCGGGCCCCGAGGAGGAGCAGAAGATCGACTCCGATGTGGAGGTCGTCTGGCTGCACCGCGGGGACCGGCCGGTCGGCGAGGCACTGCTGGAGGCCGTGCGCGCGTTCGCGTTCCCCGCGGGCCGGGTGCAGGCGTTCGTGCACGGGGAGGCGGGCTTCGTGAAGGAGCTGCGCCGCCTGCTGCGGGTCGACCTGAACATCCCGCGCGAGGACCTCTCGATCTCCGGCTACTGGCGCCTGGGCCACAACGAGGACGGCTGGCAGGCCTCCAAGCGGGAGTGGAACGCCCGGATCGAGGCCGAGCAGGAGAGCAGCGCGGCGGCAGCCTGAGAGCGCCTTGGCTCAGGTCTCGTTGATCCTGCCGAACGGGACGTGCACGCTCGGCGTGGTCCGGGACGTGCTCTCCAGGTGAGTCACCTGGTCGTCGAAGAAGATGTGCGGGTCCAGCACCCGCATGACCGCCCCCTTGTCCACGCCGCCGAGGAAGAAGGCGTCGTCGACGCGCACCCCCCACTGCTTGAGGCTGTTCACGGCACGCTCGTGGGCCGGCGCGTTGCGGGCGGTCACGATGGAGACGCGGACCCGGACCGTGTAGTCCGGGTCGCTCCCGCGCCGCTCCTCCTCCCGGCGCTGTATCCGGTTGACGCTCGCGAGGAAGTCGCGCAGCGGCCCGGGGTCGTGCGGGGTCGCCGCGTTCCGGGCCTCGTGCGCGCGGAACTCCTCCAGACCGCCGGACTGGTACACCTGCTCGGCCGCGTCGCCGGCGAGCACCCCGTCGAAGTCGAAGGCGATCCGCAGTTCCCGGTCGGCGGGGTCGTCCGGGTACGACGCGCCGAGGACATGCCCCGCGGGCAGTCCGGCGGCGACGGCCTCCCGCACGTCGTCACCGTTCGCCGACAGGAACAGGGACATGTTCAGCGCCGGCATGAACCGGTACGGGGACCGGCCCTGCATGAACACGGCCCGGCTGATCGCCAGCCGATGGGCCTGGATCGACCGCATGACCCGCAGGCCCGTGTCAGGGTCGTTGCGGGAGAGGATGATGACCTCGACGAGCGGATCTCCCGGCTCGCCGAGGTCGTTCAGCGACAGCAGCCTGCGGATGAACGCGAACGCGACCCCGGGCCGGAGCGTGTCGTCCACGTGCTGCTCCTGGTAGGCCCGGTAGGCCTCCTCGCCCTGTTCCCGGAAGACCGCGTCCGACTCCCGCAGATCGAACAGGGCGCTGGAGGCGACACCGACGACGAGTCGGTTCGCGAGGTCGTAGGCCGGCATGCGCCACATCCTCACACCGATCACCGCGTACGTGTCCAGCGGCGGCCCTCGCGTGGGCGATCTCGTGCCGGCGGCCGGGCTCCGCACCGGGTGATCGGCCCTGACGTGCCCAGTACCCTGGACCCCGATGAGACGCCGTATCCCGCCCCCGCCCGCCCCGCTCCCCCAGCGCGACGGTGTCGACCCCGTGCGGGTGCGGCTGCCGTACGAGGGGGCGTGGGCCACCGTGCGGGAGCATCTGGTGGCACGGCTGACGGGGGCCGGACCCGGAATGGTCGCGTCGATGTTCGACGCGGGGTTGATCGTCGGTGCCGACGGGCGGGCGGTGGCGCCCGACGCACCGTACGAGCCGGGGATGTTCGTGTGGTTCCACCGCGAGCTGCCCACCGAGGTGCCGGTGCCGTTCCCGGTGGAGGTGGTGCACCGGGACGCGCACATCGTCGTCGCCGACAAGCCGCACTTCCTCGCCACGACCCCGCGCGGCACGCATGTGGCCGAGACCGCGCTGGCCCGCCTGCGGCGCGAGCTGGGCATTCCGACGCTGACCGCGGCGCACCGCCTGGACCGGCTGACGGCGGGGCTGGTGCTGTTCACGGTGCGGCCGGAGGAACGCGGCGCGTACCAGACGCTGTTCCGGGACCGGCGGGTGCGCAAGGAGTACGAGGCGATCGCCCCGTACGACCCCTCGCTGGTCCTGCCGAGGACCGTGCGCAGCCGGATCGTGAAGGAACGCGGGGTGCCGGCCGCCCGGGAGGTCGCGGGCGAGCCGAACGCCGAGACGTACGTCGAGCGGTCCGGGCAGCGAGGCGGCCTGGCCCGGTACCGGCTCGTCCCGGCGACCGGCCAGACCCATCAGCTGCGGGTGCATCTGAACGCCCTCGGCGTACCCATCCTCGGTGATCCGCTCTATCCCGAGGTGACCGCCCCGGTGCCGGCAGGCGACTTCCGGCGGCCCCTGCAACTGCTCGCCCGAAGGCTCGGGTTCACGGATCCCGTCACCGGCGTGGAGCACATGTTCGTCAGCGAACGCGTGCTCCAGGCCTGGGAGTCGCACGACAGCTGGGCGGGCCGGGGCTGAGCGTGCCCGGAAGGGCAGCGGGGCCCCGTCCGATGTGCGGCTACCGCCGCCATGGCGCTCCCCGCGCGCTGGAGCGAAGCCGAGAACCGGGGGGAGCGGCCGGCCCCGGTGGAGCGGCCGGCCCCGGCGGCGCCCCCGGGCGACCGGCGGCACATCATGGCGCAGGCCGGCCCGGCACCGGTCACTCGCCGCGCCACCAGGTGAGCAGGCGCTGCCAGATCCCCCGCCGGCGCACCGCCGGTTCGGGAGCCGTGGGGTAGGGACCGGGTGCGGCCGGGCCGGGTGCGACGGGGCGGGGCGCGGGGGCCGGGGCCTGGTCGGAGCGCTGGGTGCCGAACTGCGGGCTGCGCTGCGGCGGGACGGGCATCGGCCTCGGCGGAACGTTGACGTCCTGCTGCGGCTTCGGCTCGAAGCGCACGGGCAGGGACACCAGGTGCCGCGAGGCGATGGACGAACGCCAGCTCAACTCCTCCTCTTCGCAGTCGAGCTGGATGTCGGACAGCCGCATCAGCAGCGCGTCGACACCGACGTCGGCGATGGCACGGCCGATGTCCTGGCCGGGGCACTCGTGCGGGCCGCCGCCGAAGGCGAGGTGCGAGCGGTTGCCCTGCATGCTCGCGGACAGGTCCGGGCGGATACGCGGGTCGAGGTTGCCCGGCGCGGGCGCGAACAACAGACCGTCGCCCTTGCGGATGCGCTGGCCGCCCAGCTCGGTGTCCTGCTTGGCGTAGTAGCCGAACACGGTGCTGAACGGCGGCTCGTCCCACAGCGACTGCTCGATGGCCTCCGGCACGGTCATCTGGCCGCCGCTGAGCTTGGCGCGGAAGCCCGGCTCGGTGAGCACCATCCGCAGCGCGTTGGCGAGGAGGTTGGCGGTGGCCTCGTAGGCGGCGAAGAGGACGAGCCGCAGGTGTTCGCGGACCTCGTCGTCGCTGAGTCCGGCCGGGTGGGTGACGAGATGGCTGGTGAAGTCGTCCTCCGGCCGGGCGCGGCGCCGGGTGGTGAGCCGGCTCAGCGCGTCCATCACGTAGGCGTGGCTCTGCAGGGCGGTCTCGGTGCCCTTCAGTGCGTCCCGCGCGGCCTGCACCATGCGGTCGTTGTACTCCTCGGGCATGCCGAGGATCTCGCACATGACGGCCATCGGCAGATGCTCGGCGAACTGGGAGACCAGGTCGGCCCGGCCGCGTTCGCAGAAGCTGTTGACCAGGCCCTGGGTGTGGAGGCCGATGTGGCGGCGCAGGGTGCGGTGGTCCATGGTGGCCATGGCCGCGGTGACCGCCGCGCGCAGCCGCTGGTGCTCGTCGCCCTCGGCGTGCGAGCAGATCGGCTGCCAGGCGATGTGCGGCATGAGCGGGTGGTCGGGCTTGACCATGCCCTCCGCGAGCGGGCTCCAGATCCGGCTGTCCCGCGTGTACAGGGAGGGGCTGCGCACCAGGTGCTGGTTCTCGGCGTGCCCGAGGACCACCCACATCGGTACGTCTTCGTGCAGCAGGACGGGCGCCACGGGGCCGTGCTGCTCCCGCAGCCGTTCGTAGAGGTCGCCCAGGTCGTCCGCGGCGGGGCCGTAGAGCCGGTGCAGCCCGCCGGGGCCGAGGCCGTGCGCGGGGCAGCCCGGCGGCGGGCCGGGAACGGGGTCGGTGTCGGTGCCGGTCGGGGACCAGAATTCAGACGTCACGGTGTCGCTCCGGAACGAAAGGGGTGAGGGGGTCGGTAGGCCACGGGTCAGGTGAGGGCGCGGGACAGGGCGATCGAGTGCAGGAAGCGCATCAGGGTCATCAGCACCTCCTTGCTGGAGGCCCGGCGGCGCACGTCGCACTCCATGATCGGGATCTCCGGGGTCAGGTCGAGCGCGGTGCGCAGTTCCTCGAGAGGGTAACGGGGCGCGTCCGGGAAGGAGTTGACGGCGACGACGAAGGGAACGCCGCGTTCCTCCAGCCGGCCCATGACGTCGAAGCTGACCTCCAGACGCCGGGTGTCGACGAGGACGACCGCGCCGAGCGCGCCTTCGAACAGGCCGTTCCACAGGAACCAGAAGCGCTCCTGGCCGGGGGTGCCGAAGAGATAGAGCACCAGCTTGTCGGTGATGCTGATACGGCCGAAGTCCATGGCCACGGTGGTGGCCGTCTTGGTGTCGGAGCCGAAGTTGTCGTCCACGCCGATGCCGGCCTGGGTCATGGTCTCCTCGGTGGTCAGCGGTCTGATGTCGCTGACGGAGCCGACCATGGTGGTCTTGCCGACACCGAAGCCGCCCACGATCACGATCTTCACCGCGGACTGCGCCGTGTGCGGCAGGTGGTCCTCGGTGCGTGGTCCGGGGATGGTGTCAGAGCCGTTGAAGTCCATGCATCACCGCTTCGAGGAGTGAACGGTCGGGGAGCGCCCGGCGGACGACCGGGGCGCGCACCTGCACCAGTTCGGCCGTGATCAGCTCGGTGAGCAGGACGGTCATCGCGCTGAACGGCAGGTTCAGGTAGGCCGAGAGCTCGGCCACGGACAAGGGGTTCGAGCACAGCCGCAGGACCGCGGCCTGCTCCGGCGAGGCGGCCGGCTTGGACGCGTCACGCGCCACGATCAAGGTCACGAGGTCCAGCTCGGCGCGTGCGCCTTCCTCGGATCCGGCGACGGCGTAGAGCCGTTCGGGGTTCTTGGGCTCGGGTTCGCCGTCCGCCGGCTCGGGCGCCGCGGGCTGTGCCGGCGGCGGGGGCTTCGGCTCGCGCCGTTTGCGTCGTGCAGGAGTCATACGCTCTGCCCGTTCCGCCGGGGCGGACTGGTGAGATGGGCGCCGATCCGGACGACCAGGTCACGCATCATGCCGCTCATCCGGCCCGGCTCGCAGGTCACGTCGGCGAGTACGGCGAGGTAGGCGTTGTCGCCCGCGTTCATCAGGTAGAAGTAGCCGCCGTCGATCTCGAAGACGACGACCTTCATGTCACCGGCGCCGGGAAGCTCCTTGATGATGGCGCCGGCCAGGCTCTGTACGCCCGCGCAGGCGGCGGCCACCCGGTCGGCGGCGTCGGGGTCGCCGCCGTAGCGGGCGATGCGCAGTCCGTCCGCGGAGAGGACGACGATCATCTCGATGCCCGGCACGCCGTCGTTGAGCTGCTTGAGCATCCAGTCGATGTTGCCTCGCTGCTGGATCACTTGAGGTCCCCCTCGTCGTCGGCCCCGGTGACGGCCTCGGTGGCGGTGTCGGAATCGTTGAGCAGGTGCACGTACTTTTCCGGGTGCAGCGTGAAGTCGGTGAGTTCGGCGGCGGTGGCGTCCTCGGGCATGCCTTTGCGCAGGCCGGCCCAGAACTCCTCGATCCCCAGGCCGGGCGGCCGCTCCATGAGCCTCTTGCGCTCGGGGTCCATCGCGGGCTCGGGCTCCGCGGGCCGGGGCTGGGACCAGATGGTGGGCCTGCCCTCTCGTTCGGCCTGCTCGACCTCGGCCTGCTCGGCGAAGCGCTGGCTCAGCGGGGTCTTCATCCGGCTGCGGCGCTGCGGCAGGCCGCCCGCCGTCCACTCGGTGACCACCGGGACGTCGTCCTCCATCGAGATCCCGGCCGGGATCTTGGGACTGGTGGGGCGGCGTCGCTTCGGCGGGCGCTTGGGGCCCTCGACCGCGCCGAGCGCGGGAATCGGCGTACCGGTGGCACCGATGCCGTGGGCGGCGCCGACACCGGGCTCGGTGGTCGTCATGACGCGCGGCACGACGAGGATCGCGCGGACCCCTCCGTAGGCGGAGGACCGCAGCGAGACCTCCATGTCGAACATCTTGCACAGGCGGCCGACGACGGCGAGGCCGAGGCGCGGGTTCTCGCCGAGGTTGTGGGCGTCGTCGAGGTTCTTGGCGTCCTCGATCATCTTCTCGATGCGGGCGCGGGACTCCTCGCTGAGGCTGACGCCGGCGTCCTCGATCTCGATGGCGATACCGGCCTGCACCTCGGTGGCGGTGACGTGCACCTTCGCCGTGGGCGGCGAGTAGCGGGTGGCGTTGTCGAACAGCTCGGCGGCGGCGTGGAGCACCGGCTCCACGGAGGTGCCCTTGATGTTGATGTTGACGATGGAGTTCAGCTGGATGCGGCGGTACTCCAGGATGCGCGACATGGCACCGCGCAGCGTGCTGTAGAGGGAGACCGGCAGGGGCCACTGGCGGCCGGGGCGGCCGCCGCCGAGCACGGAGATGGTGTCGGCGAGACGGCCGATCAGGGACGTGCCGTGGTCGATGCGCAGCAGGTCGTCGAAGACCTCGGGGTTGCGGCCGTGGTCCTCCTCCATCTCCCGCAGTTCGTTGGACTGCTGGTGGACGATGGCCTGGACGCGGCGGGCGATGCTCACGAAGGAGCGCTCGGTGGCGTCGCGCATCGAGATCTCGCGGTCGGCTCCGCGCATCGCGGCGCGGAACAGCTCACGGTAGGAATCGGGCAGGGCACGCAGCTCGGGGTCGACGTCGTAGCCGTTGACCATCACGTCCCGCAGCGGCTCTCCGGCGCGCAGCCGCAGCAGTCCGTGGGGGATGACGTCGGTGGCGAAGCGCTCGATCAGCTCGTCGTGGGCGGCGAGCCGGTGCTCCAGGTACGCGCTGTGACGGGCGTGCCCGGCCTGTTCCTCGCGGAGCCTGCGGCCGCGGCGGGCGGCTTCCGCACCCGTGGCGAGGACCAGCAGCAGGGCAACGGCCCCGACCACGCCGACAGCGATCCGGGCCGGGGCCGGCGCCAGGGCGACGGCGGCGCCGGTCGTGGCGGCCATCAATATGGCCGGCGGCAACATCACGCGTGCATAGGGACGTTCACGGCCACCGGGAGGCTTCTGAACACTCACCATGGATGCCTTCTGAGACGAATCGGCTGGGTGTGGGGAGAGCTTGCGGGGGGAAGGTTCATGGAACTGATGGGATTTATCGCATGTTTGGGAACAGGCGCACGAATTCACCTCAACTCGGTGCGCCGCGGGCGAGCTTAGTCCGACCGGATCATCGCCGTGTCATATTCAGCAAGCACCTGAAATCGCCCGCACACCAGGAGTACGCTCGGCCCCATTTGCACGCTCGGCACCTATTCGAACACGTTCGGTGACTGGGCACGGGCATGCGAAAGTGACTCACCGTGATAAGTGAAAGGGGGCCCGAAAAGGGCCCCCACATCGTCACCGCACCGGCGGACCGGAGATCACCCGACCGACGAGTAGGCGACGACCCCCCGCAGCAACTGCTCGACGGCCTTGCGCGCGGCCTTCGCCACGGTCGACCCCTCGGAGGGCGCCGCCGCGGAGATCTGGCCCAGCACGTCGATGACCTGCTTGCACCAGCGCACGAAGTCACCGGCGGGCATGTCCGCCTCGCGCAGCACCTCGTCGAGCCCCTTGCCCGACGCCCACATGTACGCGGCCCAGGCGAAGCCGAGATCCGGCTCCCGCTGCCCGACGCCCTCAGTCTGGTTGATCCGGAACTCCTCCTCCAGGCCGTCCAGCCGGCCCCAGATCCGGACCATCTCCCCCAGCGCGGCCTTGGCCTTGCCGGAGGGCAGCTTGGGAGCCATCGCGTCGTCGCCGACGCGTGCCTCGTACACCAGCGCCGAGACGCAGGCCGCGAGTTCGGCCGGGCCGAGCCCCTCCCAGACCCGCTCGCGCAGGCATTCGCTGGCCAGCAGGTCGAGTTCGCCGTACAGCCGGGCGAGTCGCTTGCCGTGCTCGGTGACCTCGTCGCCGCGCAGGTAGTCCAACTCGGTCAGCAGGGCCACGATCCGGTCGAAGGTGCGCGCGATGGTGTTCGTACGGCCCTCGATACGGCGTTCCAGCTGCGAGGTGTCGCGCGACAGCCGGTGGTACCGCTCGGCCCAACGGGCATGGTCCTCACGGTCGTTGCAGCCGTGGCACGGGTGCGCGCGGATCGCGGTGCGCAGCCGGGCGATCTCGCGGTCGTCGGCGGCCTGCGAACGCTTCTTGCGGGCCCGCTCCGGCGGGATGTGCCCGGCCTTGCTGCGCAGCGCGGACGCCAGGTCCCGGCGGGACTGCGGCGAGCGTGGGTTGAAGGACTTCGGGATCCGCATCCGGTCCAGCGGCTCGACCGGCACCGGGAAGTCCATCGAGGCCAGCCGCTTGACCTGCCGCTCGGCGGTCAGCACCAGCGGGCGCGGCCCGTCGACGTGGTCGAAGCCGCGGTGGCCGTTGGAGCGGCCCGCGGGCAGTCCGGGGTCCAGTACCAGGGCCAGACCGGCGTACTTGCCCGTCGGGACGTGGATGACGTCGCCCGGCTTGAGCCGCTCCAGAGCGCTCGCCGCCTCCGCACGACGCTGGTCGGCGCCCTGCCGGGCCAGCTCGGTCTCCCGGTCCTTCAGCTCGCGGCGCAGCCGCGCGTACTCCTCGAAGTCGCCGAGGTGGCAGGTCATGGAGGCCTTGTAGCCGGCCAGGCCCTCCTCGTTGCGCTGCACCTGCCGGGAGATCCCGACGACCGACTTGTCGGCCTGGAACTGCGCGAACGAGGTCTCCAGCAGTTCCCGCGAGCGGTGCCGGCCGAACTGCTCGACCAGGTTGACCGCCATGTTGTACGACGGCTTGAAGCTGGAGCGCAGCGGGTACGTGCGCGTGCCCGCGAGACCGGCCAGGTGCTCGGGGCTCATACCGCGCTGCCAGAGCACGACCGCGTGGCCCTCGACGTCGATGCCGCGGCGGCCGGCGCGGCCGGTGAGCTGGGTGTACTCGCCCGGGGTGATGTCGGCGTGCTGCTCGCCGTTCCACTTGACGAGCTTCTCCAGCACCACCGAGCGGGCGGGCATGTTGATGCCGAGCGCGAGGGTCTCGGTCGCGAACACGGCCTTGACCAGGCCGCGTACGAACAGCTCCTCGACGACCTCCTTGAAGGTCGGCAGCATGCCCGCGTGGTGGGCGGCGATGCCCCGCTCCAGGCCCTCCAGCCATTCGTAGTAGCCGAGGACGTGCAGGTCCTCGGACGGGATGGAGGCGGTGCGCTCCTCCACCAGGGCGCGGACCTGTTCCCGCGCCTCCTCGTCGTTAAGCCTCAGGCCCGCGTACAGGCACTGCTGGACGGCCGCCTCGCAGGCGGCACGGCTGAAGATGAAGGTGATGGCCGGGAGCAGGCCCTCGGAGTCCAGGCGTTCGATGACCTCGGGGCGGCCCGGTGTCCACACGCGTGAACGCTGTCTGCGCTCCCGCTCCCGGTCGGCCTCGCGCATGGACCTGCCGCGTCTGCGGTCCTGGTACGACGGCCGGCTGGCCTCCATCCGGGCCAGGCGGACCAGGTCGGGGTTGACGGCCTTCTTGTGTCCCTCGCCCTCCTCGAACAGGTCGTACATCCTCCGGCCGGCGAGCACGTGCTGGAACAGCGGCACCGGCCGGTGCTCGGAGACGATCACCTCGGTGTCGCCACGGACGGTGTCCAGCCAGTCGCCGAACTCCTCGGCGTTCGAGACGGTCGCCGAGAGGGAGACCAGCGTCACCGACTCGGGCAGGTGGATGATCACCTCTTCCCAGACGGCGCCGCGGAAGCGGTCGGAGAGGTAGTGCACCTCGTCCATGACCACGTAACCGAGGCCGAGGAGGGTCTGCGAGCCGGCGTAGAGCATGTTCCGCAGGACCTCGGTGGTCATCACGACCACCGGGGCGTCGGAGTTCACGCTGTTGTCGCCGGTGAGCAGGCCGACCTTGCCGGTGCCGTAGCGGCGGCACAGGTCGGCGTACTTCTGGTTCGACAGTGCCTTGATGGGTGTCGTGTAGAAGCACTTCTTGCCCTGCTGCAGGGCCAGGTGGACGGCGAACTCGCCCACGATCGTCTTGCCCGAGCCGGTGGGGGCGGCCACCAGTACGCCCTTGCCCGCCTCGAGCGCCTGGCAGGCCTCGATCTGGAAGGGGTCGAGGCCGAAGTCGTACATCTCGCGGAAGGACGCGAGCGCGGTGGCCTGCTCGGCTGCCCGCCTGCGGGCTGCCGCGTACCGCTCGGCCGGTGAGAGGTCCTCTGTCATCGTGCTTTCGAGCGTACCGGGCCCCACTGACAACAGGACGATCATTATCCGGAACGTGGGCTGATCGACCGATCGACATGGACACCGCCGGGAAACCGCCCGAAGACGGATGCCCCCGTCCCTGAGGGCGGGGGCATCACGCGCTGCTCGATGGCGTGCGCGTCCGGTGACGCGCCAGGGCTCAGGTCACGTCGTCGTAGCCGTTGACCCGGTCCGTGCCGGCCTGCTCGGGCAGGGCCCGGTTGGCCGGGACGGGCTCGACCGCGCCGATGTCCTCGGGCGTGAGGTCGAGCTCGGAGGCCTCGTCGTCCGCCGGGCCCTCCGCCTCGCGGCGGCGCTTGCGCTTGTCGTTCGCCAGCGAGAACAGCACCGCGCCGAAGTACAGCACCCAGATCGGACCGGCGAGGGCCAGCATGGAGAGCGGGTCGGTGCTCGGCGTGGCCACGGCCGCGAAGATCGTGATGCCGAGGATCATGCCGCGCCACCAGCCGAGCATGCGCGTGCCGCTCAGTATCCCGGTGATATTGAGCATGATCAGCAGCAGCGGCAGCTCGAAGGAGAGACCGAAGACGATCACCATGCGCGTGACCAGCTGGAGCAGGTCGTCCAGCGGCAGCAGGTTCTTGATGCTGCCGGGCGGCGTGAACTGGATCAGCACCTTCGCCGTCGTGGGCAGCACCTTGTACGCGAAGAAGGCACCGGCGAAGAACAGCGGGGCGCCGGTGAAGACGAAGGCGTAGGCGTACTTCTTCTCGTGCCGGTGCAGGCCCGGCGCGACGAACGCCCACAGCTGGTAGAGCCAGATCGGCGACGCGGCGACGACGCCCGCCATCAGGGAGACCTGGAGGGCCAGCGTGAACGGGGCGAGGAGCCCGTTGATGGTGATCTCCGCACACTGGTGACCGCTCTTGGCCTTCGCCAGCTGTTCGAAGCTCTGTGCGCAACCGACCGAGTCGAGGATCGGCTTGGTCAGGAAGTTGATGATGTCGTTGTAGAAGAAGGCGGCGACGATCGTCACGACGACGATGGCCAGCAGCGCCTTCGCGAGCCGGTTGCGGAGCTCACGAAGATGATCCGCAAGGGGCATCCGCCCCTCGGGATCCTTCTCCTTCTTGCGGGCAGACTTGAGCAACCCACGTCCTCATCTCGTGCGGGAGGCCGGGGAGTTCCGGCCCTGCGTCAGCGCTGGGTGGTGTCCGTCGGCTCGTTGACCGGCCGCGAGCTCGTCACGTCGCCGGGGGCCGCCTGGATGGTGCGCTGGGACGCGGACTGCTCGTTGGAGGCGGGCGCCTGGGCGGAGGCGTTCGACTCCTCCTTCATCGCCTTGGCCTCGCTCTTGAGGATGCGCGCGGACTTGCCGAGCGAGCGGGCCATGTCCGGAAGCTTCTTCGCACCGAACAGCAGGACGATGACGACGAGGATGAGAATGATCTCGGGGGCTCCGAGCCTTCCGAACATAAGTCTTTACCTTCTCACCGAGGCGGCTGGGGGGGTGCTGTCCGACCAGTCGGACATGTGTCCGACGGTCCTGTTGACAGCGATCGTAACGCTCAGGGGTGAACGGGAGGCAATCCCCGTGCGTACGCCCGATCCACGGCACGGGCCTCGTTCTCCGCACCGCGACAAGCAGCGTACCTTTCCCGCTGGGCAGCATGACAGGGCGAAGCGACGCAAAGCGCTTGCCCCACGGGCCTCACGAGCAGCGTCCGTCGGAGGTCACAGCGCATCCACGGCACGGGCCGCGCTGGCCGCCGACCGCTCCAGGTCCTCGGCCGCCCTGTTGATACGGCGCGCCGAGTCCGCCACCTGCTGTCCGAGGCGCCGCGCCTCCAGAAAGACCCGGACGGCGAGCACCCCCAGCACCGCGAGACCCAGGAAACCCAACGCTACCGCGAACATCGGCCAGAACATGACGTCGAGACTAGACCGTCCGCGCCCGTGCGCCCCAGCCGCCCGCACCGCGGGGGCACCGGCGAGGATGCACACCGTGGAGTGCGGGCGCAGGATCCTCACACCGTGGAGTGCAGGCGCAGGGTCCGCACACCGCCACCGGTGAGGAGCTCGACGATGCGTTCCCCTGCGGGCTTGCGCACGGGGACGCCGCACTCGGGGCAGGTGAACGAGTAGAACGTCGTCCGGCTGGAGGCACCGATGGCGAGGCGCAGAGCGCTCGCGGCGAGCTCGAAGCGGCCCCGGCAGTCGGGGCAGCCCGCCTTGAACATGACGGGAACCACTCTCTTCATCCCGGCGAAGGCGGCCGCCACCGTCATCTCACCCGCACCGGACACCGGAGACTCGCTCACAGACCTCGCTCCTCTTTCTCTGGTCGTTCGCCTTCGGGCCGCCACCGGACCGGAGCGCACTTCACCAGCCCCGCAGGGGGCTACGGCGGCTCACTCCTGGCTCTCGGCCTGACCGTCGGTGACAGCCCGCACCCCGCCCGGTGGGCCGTCGTACGCCGCGAGCGCCTCGCGCGCCGCCCTGCGGGCGCTCTCGGCCAGGTCGGGCGGAGAGACGATCCGGCCGTCGCGGCCGAGCCGCAGCGCCAGCCGGCGCAGCGAGGCCGGATCGGGGGTGCGCAGAGTGATACGCAGTCCGCCGTCGGAAAGCTCATCGGCGCTGTCGTGCGGGTAGTACTCGGCCACCCAGCGGCCGCCCGGGCCGACCTCGACCACGACCTCCGGGTCCTCGGCGGCCGGCTGCACCAGCCCCTCGGACAGGTCCCGCAGCTCTATCTCGGGCGGCGCGGACGGCTCGTCCAGGACCCTGATCTCCGCCACCCGGTCGAGCCGGAAGGTGCGCCGGGCCTCGGAGCGCCGGCACCAGGCCTCGACATAGGTGTGGCCGACACTGACCAGGCGGATGGGGTCGATCTCGCGCTCGGTGACCTCGTCGCGGGCCGGGGAGTAGTAGCGGATCCACAGCCGGCGGCGCTCGGAGATCGCCCGGTCGACGTCGGCGAAGACACCGCCCTCGGACTCGAAGGTCACCGACAGCCGGGAGCTGGCGCCGGCGGCCTCACCGGCGGCGGTCTCCACCTTGGCGGTGGCCCGCAGCAGGGCCTGCCGGTCGCCCTCGCGCAGGCCCGGCAGGGTAGAGACCGCACGGGCGGCCACCAGCAGGGCCGTGGCCTCGTCGGCGGCGAGCCGCAGCGGCTCGGCCGCCTCCTCGCCGAGCGCGGCCGGGTTGTGCCACCAGATCCGCTCGCCGTCGGTGTCGATGTCCAGCAGGTCACCGCCGCGGAAGCTGGTGCCGCACATGGGCAGCAGATCGAGGTCGGCGACCAGCTCGTCCTCGGTGATGCCGAAGGCGCGGGCGACGTCCGCGATCCGCGCGCCGGGGCGCTCCCTGAGGTAGGTCACCAGGGAGAGCATCCGCCGGGTCTGGTCGATGGCGTTCACGGGCCTGACCGGTTTGCCTGCCACAGTTCCGCTCCCCCTGTCAGCCCTTGGCCACGGCACGCAGCCGGTCCACCACGTCCGCGCGCAGCTCGGCCGGCTCCAGGACCACCACGTCCGGCCCGAACTCCACCAGCCAGGCGTCCAGGCCGTGCCCGTACGGAATCTCCAACTCGTCCCAGCCGCCGCCGAGTTCCCGCACCCTGACGGCCTTCGCCCGAAGGGGGTAACCGGCACCGGAACGCAGCCGGATCAGCGCCGTGCCGTCGGCGATCTCGCCCGCCCAGCTCGCGACGGTCTCGCGCACCGTGACGACGTCGGGCACCGGCGCGGTGAAGCCGGTACCGCGGGAGCGGACCCGGCCGGTGATCCGGGACAGCCGGAAGACCCGCTCGGCACCCCGGTCCCGGTCGAAGCCGGCCAGGTACCAGTGGCCGCGCCAGCACTCGAGCGCCCACGGCTCCACGTTCCGGGGCTCGGGGTGCGCCGCGGAGGCCTTGCGGTAGTCGAAGAGGACCGGGCGGCGGTCCCGGCAGGCCAGCATCAGCGGCTCGAAGGCGGCCTCGTGCACCGGGATGCGGGGCTCCAGGGCGCCGTGCGCCTCGTACGGGTCGACGCCCTCGGGCAGGCCCGCGGCGCGCAGCTTCTGCAGGGCGCCGCTGGCCGCGCCGGCGAGCCGGGCCTGCTGCCACACCTTGGCGGCGAGCCCGAGCGCCGCGGCCTCCTCGGCGTCCAGAGTGATGGGCGGCAGCCGGTTGCTGTCGCGGCGGGCGAGATAGCCGACCTCGCCGTCCAGGTTCTCCACCGTCTCGATGACCAGGCCCAGCTCGCGCAGGTCGTCCTTGTCCCGCTCGAACATCCGGTTGAAGGAGTCGTCGCTGCCCGCTTCGAGGTAGGCCTCGATGGACTCGCGCAGCTCGCGCTTGCTGAGCGGCCGCCGTGTGCCGAGCAGACACAGCGCGAGATTCATCAGCCGCTCGGCCTTGGCAATGGCCATCGACGCCCTTCGCCTTCCCTCTGTTGCTTCCGACCGATGACCGTACCGCTCCGGGGTGCGCGGGGAAAAGCCGAGGGCCCATGCCCGAGCAGGCATGGGCCCCAGGTGATCGGATCCGGTCGGACCCGACCCGCCGATCAGATGTCGACCGGGTGGGCGACGGGCGCGGATCGGGCGGGGATCAGACGCCCAGCAGGTCCACCACGAAGATCAGCGTCTCGCCCGGCTTGATCGCCGGGGTCGGGCTCTGGTTGCCGTAGGCGAGGTGGGCGGGGATGGTCAGCTGGCGGCGGCCGCCGACCTTCATGCCCTGCACACCCTGGTCCCAGCCCGCGATGACCCGGCCCGCGCCCAGGGGGAAACGGAACGGGGTACCCCGGTTCCAGCTGGCGTCGAACTCCTCGCCGGTGCTGAAGGCGACACCCACATAGTGGACGGTGACGGTCTGACCCGCCTGCGCCACCGGCCCGTCGCCCTCCCAGATGTCCTTGATCTCGAGGTCCGCCGGGGGCTCGCCGCCCGGGAAGTCGATCTCGGGCTTCTCGATGCTCACGTCAAAAGCTCCTGCTTGTGTACGACACGAAACGCCGACAGTCTTTCATCTCCGCACCCCCACCGCCCGCAACGGACACCAGCGGTCACATCGCGGCGAGGATGTCCACCGTGAACACGAGCGTCGCGCCCTTCTTGATCACACCGCCGCTCGGCGGGTTGTCGCCGTAACCCAGCTCCGGCGGCACCACGACCAGCACCCGGCTGCCCACCTTCTTGCCGGTCAGCCCCTGCGCCAGCCCCTTCACCGCCTGCTGCATCTGCTCCAGCGAGAACTGGCTCAGCCGGCCCGAGCCATACGTCCGCTGGAAGGTCTTGCCGCCGTCCCACACCAGCCCCTGGAACTGGCACAGCACCGTCTGGTCCGCCTTCAGCGCGGGGCCGTCGCCCTCCAGGACGTAGGTGGACACGAGCTTCTTCGGCGGAGCGGTCTTCGGAACCGTCACCTTCGGGACGGTGCCGTCGGTGTTGGTGGCGACCTTCGGCAGAGCGGCGTCGGTCTGCGGGACCGGCTTGCCCTGTGCCGAGCTCTTCGAGTTGAACGAGTCGATCACGTCGATCACGAACACCAGCGTGTCCGTGCCCTTGATGCCCGCCTGCGGCTCACCCGACTTGCCGTACCCGTAGGCGGGCGGCACCGCGATCTGCACCCGGCTGCCGGTCTTCTTGCCCGTCAGCGCATACCGCCAGCCGTCGATGACCGTGCCCTGGGCGAGCTGCAGGATCAGCGGACGCCCCTTGTCGTAGGAGTTGTCGAAGACCTTGCCCGTGGACCAGATCTGACCCAGGTAGTTCGCCTGGACGAAGTCGTTCTCCACGACCGTACGACCACTGCCCGCGATCACCGTCTTCACGGCCAGGTCCTTCGACGGCTCCCCCGGTCCCTTGGCCACGGTCGGCTTCTCACCGAACTTCGTGCCCGCCGTGATCGCCGGCAGCGGACCCTCCACGATCTTCGGCGGCGGCGCCGAGGACACCGACGGCGACGGCGAGGCACTGGCCTTGCCGGAGTTGGACTTGCCGCCGCCGCATCCGGCGAGCGTGACCAGTCCTGCGGGAACGGCGGCGAGGAGGAGTGAACGTCGGCGCACGGAAGAGCCTCGTAATCGGTCGGTCGGATGGCGTGCGCGCAACTCTACGACGTGAGGAGGGCGCCGTACGTCAAACGTACGACGCCCGTGTGGCGTTCCGGCATTTCGGCGCCCGAACGCTTGACTCAGCGCCTTTCGCTACATTCCGGCAATCAGCTTCTCCACCCGGTCGTCCACCGAACGGAACGGGTCCTTGCACAACACCGTGCGCTGTGCCTGGTCGTTGAGCTTCAGATGGACCCAGTCCACCGTGAAGTCCCTGCGCTGCTCCTGTGCCCGCCGGATGAAGTCACCGCGCAGCCGGGCCCGAGTGGTCTGCGGCGGAACGGACTTGCCCTCGAAGATCTTCAAGTCGTTGCAGACGCGGGCCGCTTGCCCCTTCTTCTCCAGCAGGTAGTACAGGCCACGACGGCGGTGGATGTCGTGGTAGGCGAGGTCTATCTGGGCGACCCGCGGATGCGACATCGTCATGTTGTGCTTGGCCCGGTACCGCTCGATGAGCTTGTACTTCATCACCCAGTCGATCTCGGTGGCGATCCGGTCCAGCTCCTCGGTCTCGATCGCGTCGAGGGTGCGGCCCCACAGCTCCAGGACCTGCGCCACCGTGCCGGTGCGGATCCCGCGCCGGTCGCAGAAGTCCACGGCCTTGTCGAAGTACTCGCGCTGCACCTCCAGGGCGGAGGCCTCCCGGCCACTGGCCAGGCGCACCTTGCGCCGGCCGGTGATGTCGTGACTGACCTCGCGGATGGCCCGGATCGGGTTCTCCAGCGTGAGGTCACGCATCACCGTGCCCGCCTCGATCATGCGCAGCACCAGATCGGTCGCGCCGACCTTCAGCAGCATCGTCGTCTCGGACATGTTCGAGTCGCCGACGATGACATGCAGCCGGCGGTACCGCTCCGCGTCCGCGTGCGGCTCGTCACGCGTGTTGATGATCGGCCTCGAACGGGTCGTCGCCGAGGAGACACCTTCCCAGATGTGCTCCGCGCGCTGACTCACGCAGTACACGGCGCCGCGCGGGGTCTGCAGCACCTTCCCGGCACCGCACAGCAGCTGCCGGGTCACCAGGAACGGGATGAGGATGTCCGCCAGCCGGGAGAACTCACCGTGGCGTGCCACCAGATAGTTCTCGTGGCAGCCGTAGGAGTTGCCCGCCGAGTCGGTGTTGTTCTTGAACAGGTAGACGTCGCCCGCGATTCCCTCCTCGTGCAGGCGTCGTTCCGCGTCCACCAGGAGTCCTTCGAGAATGCGCTCGCCGGCCTTGTCGTGGGTGACCAGTTCGATCACATTGTCACATTCGGGTGTCGCGTATTCCGGATGTGAGCCCACGTCGAGATAGAGCCGGGCGCCGTTTCGCAGAAAGACATTGCTGCTGCGGCCCCATGACACGACACGGCGGAAGAGGTACCGCGCCACCTCGTCAGGCGACAGGCGGCGCTGTCCCCTGAACGTGCACGTGACGCCGTACTCGTTCTCCAGCCCGAAAATGCGGCGGTCCATGAGTGAACATTACGCCCGATCCCCCGAGCTGAAACGGGGTTCGGCAGCACGATTTGGATCATTTTCCGATGAAGACGCAACGACCCCGCCCAGCGCGGGAGCTGCGAGGACCCGCCCCGTCGCCAGCAGCACCAGCAACGACACGGCCCCCGCCGCCCCCGGAACCGCGAAACCCCACACCGTGCCACCGGCCTGGACCACCGGCCCCGCCACCCCCGTCCCCACCGAGGCACCCACCGTGAACGTCGTCACGAGCCAGGAGAAGGCCTCGGTGACCGTTCCGCTCGGCGCGTGCCGGTCCACGATGATGAACGCGCATGCGATGCACGGCGCCAGGAACACCCCCGAGACCACGGCGAGCAGCACCATCGCCACCGCGTCCGGGACGAGCATCAGCGGCAGGTAACACACCGCCAGAAGAGCCACCAGCACCCGCAGTCGCCGCTCGGGGGAACCCGTCCACCGGCGGGCGCCGTACACCGTGCCACCGACGAGCGCGCCCAGTCCGAGCCCCGCCATCATCCAGCCGTACACCGCGTCACCGCCGTGACCGTCGGCGTACGACACCGACGCCACCGTGATCGAGCCCAGTGCGATACCGACGAACAGGAAGGCCCCGAGCAGGGCGAGCAGCCCGGGCGAGCGCAGCGCACCGAGCCAGTGCGCCTCCCGCGGAGCCGACCGCCACGCGCGCGACGGCGGCGACACCACCACCGAGAGCGCACCCAGCACACCCAGCAGGTTCAGCACGAGCAGAGCCGCACGCTCGTCCCACAGCGACACGCACAGCGTCACCAGCAGTGGCCCCACCGTGAACATGATCTCCTGCGCGACCGCGTCCATGGCGTACGCGGTGTGCACCTGTTCCTCCCGCCGCAGCACCGACGGCCACAGCGCACGCAGGCCCCCTTCCAGCGGCGGCGCGAACAGACCGGCCGCCGCCACCGCCGCGTACGCCGTCGGCAGCGGGTCCGTGCCAGAGAAGGCGAACAGCGTCATCGACAGGGCCGCGAGGACAGCAGCCGGCAGCTGGACCCGCGGCTGGCCGTACAGATCCACGAGCCGCCCCAGCACCGGCTGGCCGACGGCGTTGGCCACGCCGTACACGGCCGCCAGAGCGCCGGCCAGGCTGTACGTACCGCCCTCGGCGCGCACGAACAGCACCAGTGCGATCGCGGCGGTCGCGTTCGGCAGCCGGCCCACGAGGGTGCCGGTCAGCAGCCGCAGCGCGTGCCGCGCCCGGAGTATCTCCAGGTAGCCCGTGGCCATGTGCCGCCCTCCAGCCTGACGTTTTACGTATAACTTCCGTGGTCATACGTACCATGTGCGCTGTTCAGACGTCCAGACGAAGAGGCAGGCCCACCGTGGCACGCAGCAGCACGCGCCCGACCAGCCGGGACGTCGCCCAGGCGGCCGGAGTCTCGCAAGCCGCCGTCTCGCTGGTCCTGGGCGACAAATGGCGCGGCCGAGTCTCGGAAACCACCGCCGAACGCGTCCGCGACGCCGCACGCGAACTCGGCTACCGCCCCAACCTCGCCGCCCGCAACCTCCGCCTCGGCCGCACCCGCACCGTCCTCCTCGTGGTACCCGCCCTCACCACGGAATTCTTCGCCGGCGTCTACACCGGCGCCGCCCGCGTGGCCGCCGAGAACGGCTTCGGCGTCGTCCTCTACCCCTCCCCCGAAGGCATCGGTCCGGCCCGCGACCCCTTCGCCTCCGCGCAGGCCGCCCTCGACGGCGTCATCGCCTCCTCCATGGCCGCCGACGCCCTCACCGCCATCCGCGGCGACCAGCTGCCCCTCGTCATGCTCGACAGCGACCCCCGAGGCAGCCTCGGCGCCGCCACCGTCAACCTGGACATCGCCGACGGCTTCCGCCAGATCGCCGAGCACCTCCTCGGCCTCGGCCACCGCCGCATCCTGCACCTCGCCGCCGACGTTCCCTCCTGGACCTTCGAGGTACGCGCGCGCGAGCTGGCGGCACGCCTGGGGGCGGTCCCTGGGGCAGAGGTGCGCACCGCACGCGCACCGATCTCCATCGAGGGGGCGCTGGCCGCCACCGTGACGGCCCTGGCCTCACCGCGCACCCGCCCGACCGCGATCGTCTGCGACGACGACAAACTCGCCGCCGGTGCCTACAAGGCCCTGCGCCGCCTCGGCCTGCGGGTGCCGGACGACGTCTCGGTCACGGGCGTGGACGACCTCGGCCTGGCCACCGCCATCGACCCCGAGCTGACCACCGTACGGCTGGACGCCGAGCTCTTCGGCGAACGCGGCATGGGCGCCCTGCTGGCCGTCCTGGACGGCCGCGAGCCGGAGGGCGGGGACATCCCCGTCCAACTGGTCGTCCGGGGCTCCACGGCACCCCCACGGGCGGCCCAGGCACCCCAGTGACCCACGGGAACGCCGTGTGCCCCGGCCAGGAGGACGGCCGGGGCACACACGAGCAGGCGATCCGCGCGGGTCACTCCTCCTCGGAGTTCTCCTCCTCGGCACTCTCCGCCTCGGTGACCGCGCCGTCCGCCGCCAGCAGACGCGACAGCTGACGGCCCACGATGCGCTTGAACTTGCGCTTCTGCGGACGCGTACGATCCAGCACCGCCACCTCGAGACGCTCCGCGGGAATCTCCCGCTCACTGCCGTTCGTGTCCCGGGACAACGCCTGCACGGCCAGCTTCAGCGCCTCCGCCAGACTCATGCCGTCACGATGACGCTGATCGAGGAAACTGCTGATCTGCTCCGCGTTGCCACCGACCGCCACCGAGCCGTGCTCGTCCACGATGGAGCCGTCGTGCGGCAGCCGATAGATCTGGTCGCCCTCCGGGGTCTCCCCCACCTCGGCCACGACCAGCTCCACCTCGTACGGCTTCTCGGCTGCGGAGGAAAAAATCGTACCGAGCGTCTGGGCGTAGACGTTCGCCAGACCACGGGCCGTCACATCATCACGGTCATAGGTGTAACCCCGCAGGTCGGCATACCGCACGCCACCGATCCGCAGGTTCTCGTACTCGTTGTACTTGCCGGCGGCCGCGAAACCGATCCGGTCATAGATCTCGCTGAACTTGTGCAGCGCACGGGACGGGTTCTCACCGACGAACACGATGCCGTCGGCAAACTGCATGACCACCAGACTGCGGCCACGGGCGATGCCCTTCCGGGCATACTCCGCCCGGTCGGCCATGGCCTGCTGGGGTGAGACATAGAACGGCGTCGACACCGGTTATCCGTCCCTTTCTGTCATGGTCACTGGATCACCTCTATAAGAACCGGGGCCCGCCTTCAGAGCAGGGCGGCCTTGGGACCGTCGGGCTCCTCCAGGCGCTTCTGCAGCACCGCCCGCGCGATCCCGGAGGACTCCTCCTCCGTCAGCCGGCGGAAACCGTCCTCGGTGATCACGGTGATGATCGGGTAGATCCGGCGGGCGACATCGGGACCACCGGTCGCCGAGTCGTCGTCGGCCGCGTCGTACAGAGCCTGCACCACCAGCGTGGTCGCCTGCTCCTCGGTCAGATCGTCACGGAACAGCTTCTTCATCGCACCACGCGCGAAGATCGAGCCCGAACCCGTCGCCGCGAAGTTGTGCTCCTCGCTGCGCCCACCCGTGACGTCGTAGGAGAAGATGCGTCCCCGCTCCCGGTCCAGGTCATAGCCGGCGAACAGCGGCACGACCGCCAGACCCTGCATGGCCATGCCCAGGTTCGACCGGATCATCGTCGACAGCCGGTTCGCCTTGCCCTCCAGCGACAGCTGCGCGCCCTCGACCTTCTCGAAGTGCTCCAGTTCCAGCTGGAAGAGCTTGACCATCTCCACGGCCAGACCTGCGGTGCCGGCGATACCGACGGCCGAGTACTCATCGGCCGGGAACACCTTCTCGATGTCCCGCTGAGCGATGACGTTGCCCATGGTGGCGCGACGGTCACCGGCCAGGACCACGCCTCCGGGGAACGTCACGGCGACGATGGTCGTGCCGTGCGGCGCCTCGAGCACGCCCTGCGTGGGCGGCAGCTGCCGCTTGCCGGGCAGCAGCTCGGGCTGGTGCTCGGCAAGGAAGTCCATGAAGGAGGAGGACCCTGGCGTCAGGAAGGCAGCCGGCAGACGCCCGGTGCTACGAGTGTTGGCTTCCACGCGTTTCCTTCCACGTATGCAGCAGCCCGTCTTATGGCCTCGGGCTGATCCTTGAACTGCCCCAGTGCGGCATTGCAGCTGAAGCACAGTACGCCACGGACCCTACCCGTCTTGCGGCAGTGATCCACATGCTCGGCAGGGGCGGCAAGGCATAGACAGCAGAGGCGCCGCTGCTCCGCGACCAGCGCATCCAACTCGGCGGGAGTGAGACCGTACTTGCGCTTGAAGCAGCTGACCCGGTTCCGCTCGGCGCGGCACTCGCGGCAGTACCTTCCCCTTGGCCTCCTGGCGCTGCCGGCAGTACTCAGCAGAGCACTTCCGGCAGTGAGCCCGGAGGCCGTCGGGCATCGACCTGTTGCCGGCGAAGGCCGACCGCGGCAGATCCCGCTTGCACCGCGAACGCCTCGCCCCCGAGGCTTCCGCCACCCGAACTCCCCGCCCACCTTCAGATCGAAGGTAAAGAGTGTCTACTGCCCACCCTTCTGAACGAAGGACCTCACGAAATCCTCTGCATTCTCTTCGAGAACGTCATCGATCTCGTCGAGGACGGAGTCCACGTCGTCGCTCAGCTTCTCGTGCCGCTCCTTGAGGTCCTCCTGGGCCTGCGCGTCCTGCGCCTGCTCCTCGACCTCTTCGGTCGCGCGCGTGGCCTTCTGCTGACCGCCGCCGGTGTCCTTGGTTGCCATAACCCTCACCCCGCTCAGTTCGCCTGCCGATCGGTGATGATCAGACCCTACAAGCCGGGTCCGACATCGGCCCCGCAGTTTCTCCAACGTACGGGGGCCATCTCGATGATTCCCGGGCGGTGGGACTTCCACCCTGCCGCCCGGGCCGCACCGAGTACCCCCCTGGCTCGCTCAGCCGCCGGACAGGACCCTGACCAGGTCTTCCGCGGTGCGGCAGCGGTCCAGCAGTTCCTTGACGTGATTTCGCGTTCCGCGTAGCGGTTCCAGGGTTGGGACGCGCTGGAGCGAGTCCCGGCCCGGGAGGTCGAAGATGACCGAGTCCCAGCTCGCCGCGGCGACGTCGTCGGCGTACTGCTCCAGGCAGCGGCCGCGGAAGTAGGCGCGGGTGTCCTCCGGGGGCTTGGTGCGGGCCCTGTCGACCTCGGACTCGTCCAGCAGGCGCTTGATGCGGCCGCGGGCCACGAGGCGGTTGTAGAGGCCTTTCTCGGCGCGCACGTCGGCGTACTGGAGGTCGACGAGGTGGAGGCGCGCGGCGTCCCAGTCGAGGCTGTCGCGGCGGCGGTAGCCCTCCATGAGTTCGCGTTTGGCGACCCAGTCCAGTTCGCCGGCGAGGCTCATGGGGTCGTTCTCGAGCCTGGTGAGGGTGTCCTCCCAGCGGGCGAGGACGTCCTTGGTCTGGTCGTCGGCATCGGCCCCGTAGCGTTCCTCGACGTACTTGCGCGAGAGCTCGTAGTACTCCATCTGGAGCTGGACGGCGGTGAGGGTGCGCCCGCTGCGGAGGGTGACCAGGCGTTTCAGCGAGGGATCGTGCGAGACCTGGTGCAGGGTGCGTACCGGCTGGTCGACGGCGAGGTCGACGGCGATGAAGCCGTCCTCGATCATGGCGAGGACCAGGGAGGTGGTGCCGAGCTTGAGGTAGGTCGAGATCTCCGAGAGGTTGGCGTCGCCGATGATCACGTGGAGGCGGCGGTACTTCTCGGCGTCGGCGTGGGGTTCGTCGCGCGTGTTGATGATGGGCCGTTTGAGTGTTGTCTCGAGGCCCACCTCGACTTCGAAGTAGTCGGCGCGCTGGCTGATCTGGAAGCCGTGTTCATGGCCGTCCTGGCCGATGCCGACACGGCCGGCGCCGGTGAAGACCTGGCGCGAGACGAAGAAGGGGGTGAGGTGGCGCACGATGTCCGAGAAGGGGGTCTCCCGCTTCATCAGGTAGTTCTCGTGCGTGCCGTAGCTGGCGCCCTTGTTGTCGGTGTTGTTCTTGTACAGGTGGATGGGCTGGGCGCCGGGAAGCTGGGCGGCTCGTTCGGCGGCCTCGGCCATGATGCGTTCGCCGGCCTTGTCCCAGAGGACGGCGTCGCGCGGGTTGGTGACTTCGGGGGCGCTGTACTCCGGGTGGGCGTGGTCGACGTACAGTCGCGCACCGTTGGTGAGGATCACGTTGGCGAGGCCGATGTCCTCGTCGGTGAGCTGGCTGGCGTCGGCGGCCTCCCGGGCGAGGTCGAAGCCCCGGGCGTCCCGCAGCGGGTTCTCTTCCTCGAAGTCCCAGCGGGCCCGGCGGGCCCGGTGCATCGCCGCCGCGTAGGCGTTGACGATCTGGGACGAGGTGAGCATGGCATTGGCGTTGGGGTGGCCGGGGACGGAGATCCCGTACTCCGTCTCGATGCCCATTACTCGCCGTACGGTCATGCGGCCCTCCTTGCCCGGCGGCACCCTCGGTCGTGGGCGCCGCTCGCGTACCGCTGGCGCTCCGGTGCGTGTGCGGTGCCCGTCCCCGCACTGCGCGACTCGGCGGTAGGAACGAGCCTAGAACGCCTTTGCACTGGTGGGGAGATCATTTGCGTCATTGCCTGCTCCGGTCGTGGCCCGAAAAACAGTCGGCTGCGGGTACCCCGGTGTGGGCACCCGCAGCCGCCCTGTCCTTACAGGTACTGGCCGGTGTTCGCCACCGTGTCGATGGAGCGGCCGGTGTCTGCGCCCTGCTTTCCGGTGATGAGGGTACGGATGTAGACGATCCGTTCGCCCTTCTTTCCGGAGATGCGGGCCCAGTCGTCGGGGTTGGTGGTGTTGGGCAGGTCCTCGTTCTCCTTGAACTCGTCCACGCAGGCCTGGAGGAGGTGGGAGACGCGGAGGCCCTTCTGGCTCTTTTCGAGGAAGTCCTTGATCGCCATCTTCTTGGCGCGTCCGACGATGTTTTCGATCATGGCGCCGGAATTGAAGTCCTTGAAGTAGAGGACTTCCTTGTCTCCGTTGGCGTAGGTGACCTCCAGGAAGCGGTTCTCCTCGGATTCGGCGTACATCTGCTCGACCGCGGTCTGGATCATGGCCTGGACCGTGGCGGCCTTCTCGCCGCCGTGTTCCGCGAGGTCCTCCGCGTGGAGCGGGAGGCGCTCGGTGAGGTACTTGCCGAAGATGTCCTTCGCCGCTTCGGCGTCCGGGCGCTCGATCTTGATCTTCACGTCGAGCCGGCCGGGGCGCAGGATGGCGGGGTCGATCATGTCCTCGCGGTTGGAGGCGCCGATGACGACCACGTTCTGCAGGCCCTCCACGCCGTCGATCTCGGCGAGCAGCTGGGGGACGATGGTGTTCTCCACGTCCGAGCTGACGCCGGAGCCCCGGGTGCGGAAGAGCGACTCCATCTCGTCGAAGAAGACGATCACGGGGGTGCCCTCGCTGGCCTTCTCACGGGCACGCTGGAAGACGAGGCGGATCTGCCGCTCGGTCTCGCCGACGTACTTGTTGAGCAGCTCGGGGCCCTTGATGTTGAGGAAGAAGCTCTTGCCGGCGGCCTGGCCGGTGACCTCGGCGACCTTCTTGGCGAGCGAGTTCGCGACGGCCTTGGCGATGAGGGTCTTGCCGCAGCCGGGCGGACCGTAGAGCAGGACGCCCTTGGGCGGGCGCAGCTCGTGCTCCTTGAAGAGGTCGGGGTAGAGGTAGGGCAGCTCGACCGCGTCGCGGATCGCCTCGATCTGGTTGCCGAGGCCGCCGATGGCTTCGTAGCCGATGTCCGGGACCTCTTCGAGGACGAGTTCTTCGACCTCGCTCTTGGGCACGACCTCGTAGACGTAGCCGGAGCGGGGTTCGAGCAGGAGGGCGTCGCCGGGGCGGATGGTGACGTCCAGCAGCGGCTCGGCGAGCCGTACCACCCGTTCCTCGTCGGTGTGTCCCAGTACGAGGGCGCGCTCGCCGTCCTCGAGGATCTCCTTGAGGGTGACGATGTCGCCGACGCGCTCGAACTCCATGGCTTCGACCACGTTGAGCGCTTCGTTGAGCATGACTTCCTGGCCGCGCCGCATGTCGTCGAGGTCGACGCTGGGGCTGACGTTCACCCGGAGTTTGCGGCCGCCGGTGAAGATGTCGGCGGTGCCGTCTTCGTTGGCCTGCAGGAAGACTCCGAAGCCGGCCGGCGGCTGGGCGAGCCGGTCGACTTCCTCCTTGAGGGCCACGATCTGGTCGCGGGCCTCGCGGAGGGTGTTCGCCAGCCGTTCGTTCTGGGCGGACACGCCGGCCAGGTTGGTCTGCAGCTCGACGATCCGCTCTTCGAGAATCCTCGTGTGTCGCGGAGAGTCGGCGAGCTTGCGGCGCAGGACGGCGATCTCCTGCTCAAGGTAGGCGATCTGCCCGGACGGGTCGTCGGACCCTCGTCCCGGGCGGATGCCGCGGTTCATGTCGTCGTCGTGGGCTGCCACGGTCCTCACCTCCTCCAAGGGGAGCTGGACGCTTCCAGACCCTACCTGGGTGGGTGTCGATTGAAACCCCTAGATCACAGAGACTGTCAAGGTGTGTCGTCGGTCACCCGGTGCGCTCTCCCTCGCACGGAGGGAATACCCACTCAACGTGATGCGGAAGCAGCTTGTTCCGGGCATCGCGTGGTCAAAACCCTTCAGGAGTGGCCGGAGTTGTCCGTTCCGGGCTGGTGGGTCCGGACGCGGGCAGCCCGCGGGGCGCTTGCGCGGTTGTCACGCAGAGCGACGGCTGGGATGGAGGGCGTCACGGCCGGTGTGGCTTGAAAGTGGTGGGTGCCGGGGCCGGGACGTCTTTGTCCTGGTCGGGCCGCTGGTACCCGAGTGGGACGGGGTGGAAACCCGGTGCGGGGGAAGTGCGGTGGGGCGGCGGGGTGCGCTGGGGGCGGAGGTAGGGTCGGGAGTGTTCAACAGCCGCTGGTGCGGTACCGGCTGACCCTGCCGGTACCGGTTGCCTCCGGCGTTCCGACGGCAGGAGAGGTGACCGTGCAGCAGGAGGCCCCGGGCGGCGAGGCGCTGGAGGTCTGGATCGATCAGGATCTGTGTACCGGTGACGGGATCTGTGTCCAGTACGCCCCCGAGGTGTTCGAGCTGGACATCGACGGGCTGGCCTATGTGAAGGGCGCGGACGAGGAGCTGCTGCAGGCGCCGGGGGCGACGGTCCCGGTGCCGGTGCCGCTGCTCGTGGACGTGGTGGACTCGGCACGGGAATGTCCCGGCGAGTGCATTCATGTGCGCCGGGTTTCGGACAAGGTCGAGGTCTACGGGCCCGAGGTGGAGTGAGCCCGGGCCCGTGCCGGGTGCCGGAGGCCGCCGGATGTCAGACGCTGTGGGCGGCGGTGGGGGTGCTGCGGATGAACGCGCTGCCGTTCCAGTGCCACTTGGCCGGGGTTCTGACGTCGGGGCAGCAGTTGGGGACGGCGTCGGAGGAGTAGCCGAGCAGGGTGGCGCCGACTGTTCCGGAGCGAACGGAGAAGTCGGTGACGGTGAGCCGGTCCTTGGGGTCGACGAGGGTGGCGACGACGCGCGGCGTGGTGCTGTCCGGGGAACGGGTGAGGACGTAGACCGCGTCGGGTGGGGTGCCCATGGCGGAGTCGCAGTGGACCACTGCGACTGTTTCCGGTCTGCCGTCTCCGTCGAGGTCTCCGGTGGCTTTTTTGGCGACGACGACCTTGACCGGTCCGCACTGCAGCGGGAAGGCGACGCCGGTGGTGCTCGGCGGTGCGAGGGCCGCGGGGGCGGACTCGGTCCGGGTGCCGGTGGCGGCCTGGGCGGCCGTGGCAGATCCGGGTTGTACGACGGAGGAGAGGGCCACGACGCCGGCGACGGCGGTAGCGGTGGCGACCCAGTGGATGGGCCGGGTCTCGGTGTGGGCGAGCTCCGGAACGGCGGATTGCTGCACTAGGAGTGTCTCCTGTGAGGGCTGTGCCGGTGGGGTGGCCAGCATGGTGCCACACGTCACAGTGCGGGGGAACGGCGGGGTCCGGGATGTGCGCAGGCGGGCCGCGTGCGTGCGGGGGGGCGTACGGGTCGGGGGTGTGCGGGCCGCGGTGTGCTGTCAACGGGCGGGCGCCGTGCCCGAGTTCCCACCGGTGGGCGGGAACTCGGGCACGGCGCCCTTGCGTTGTGCGGGTGCGGGGTGGGTCAGCGGCCGGCGCCGCCGTCGGCGTTGGGTCCGGCGTAGTCCTCGCCGTAGGCGCCCTTGGCGGGGCGACGGCGGCGCATGGGCGGCTCGACTCCGTCGGCGAGGCGGCGGGCGGTGAGCAGGAAGCCGGTGTGGCCGATCATCCGGTGGTCGGGGCGGACGGCCAGGCCCTCGATGTGCCAGTTGCGGATCATGGTCTCCCAGGCGGTCGGCTCGTTGAAGCAGCCGATCTCGCGGATGGACTCCACGGTCCGGGCGAGCTGGGTGGTGGTGGCGACGTAGCAGCACAGGATGCCGCCCGGGACGAGCGCCTTGGAGACGGCCTCCAGGCACTCCCAGGGGGCGAGCATGTCGAGGATGACGCGGTCGACGTCGGTGTCGGACAGGTTGTCCTGGAGGTCGCCCACGGTGAGCTGCCAGGCCGGGTGGGGGCCGCCGAAGTAGCGCTCGACGTTCTGCTGGGCGATCTCGGCGAAGTCCTCGCGGCGCTCGTAGGAGTGCAGCATGCCCTGGTCGCCGATGGCGCGCAGCAGGAAGCTGCTGAGCGAGCCGGAGCCGACGCCGGCTTCCACGACGCGCGCGCCGGGGAAGATGTCGGCGAAGGCGAGGATCTGCCCCGCGTCCTTGGGGTAGACGACTGCTGCCCCGCGGGGCATGGACAGGACGTAGTCGGGGAGCAGGGGGCGCAGCGCGAGGTAGGCGACGTTGCCGGTGGTGCGGACAACGCTGCCCTCGGGAGCGCCGATCAGTTCGTCGTGCGGGAAGGAGCCCTTGTGGGTGTGGAAGTTCTTCCCGGCTTCGAGCGTGAACGTGTAGTGGCGACCCTTGGGGTCGGTCAGCTGTACCTGGTCCCCGACCTTGAAGGGCCCGCGCCTGCGGGCGGCACCGGTCGGTTCGGACATGTGAACAGCCTACCGGTTCCCCGCGGGGGGCTTGGCCGACGGAGGGGCTGCAGGGGCGGTGCGTGCGGAGGTACCGGTCGTCCGGGGCTTGTCGCGCAGTTCGCCGCGCCCCTGGCGGGTGGCTCTCCGGTGCAGGGCGCTAGGCGGCGGGCCTTGCCATCGCTCTGACGAAGGCTCGTTCCACGTCTGCCGCCGACAGGACGCCGTAGATCTCCCCCGTCTCCTCGACCACCAGGTATTCGGTGGCGGGGGTGGCGCGCAGGACGTCGAGGAGCTCCTCTCCGGCGAGCTCGGCGGAGACGCGCATGCCGTCGGTCAGTTCCTGGGCGAGGCCGCTGACCGGCACCCAGGGGCGGCGGTGTTCGGGTACGCCGACGATGGCGGACTCACGGACCAGGGAGATCGGGTTGCCGTGGGCGTCGACGACGACGAGGGCGCGGGCGCCGGCCGTGTTGGCGCGGCGGAGGGCCTCGGAGAGCGGGGTGTCGGTCTGGACGGGCACGGCGCGGCGGGTGAGGGTGCGGGCGCGCAGCTCGGGGAGGTGTTCGCGCAGGCGGGCCATGCGCAGGCTGTTGCCGGCGCCGGTCCAGATGATCGCGGCGAGGATGGCGGCGAGCAGGGCATCGGTGACGGTGTCCATGCCGCCGGTGTCGGTGTTGTTGCCGCCGAGGGCGCCGGACTGGTTGAGCAGGGGCAGACCGATGAGGACGGTGACGGCGAGGGCGCGGCCGACCCAGGCGGCGGCGACGGTGCCGCTCATGGGCCTGCCGGTGATCTTCCAGACGACGGCGCGCAGCATGCGGCCGCCGTCCAGGGGGAGGCCGGGCAGGAGGTTGAAGATCGCCACGATGAGGTTGGAGATCATCAGGCCGGCGAGGAGGACGCCGGGTACGGTGCCGGGCTCGACGGGCTTCATGGCGAGGTAGAACAGCCCGGCGAGGACGAGGGAGAGCAGCGGGCCGACGAAGGCCAGGACGAATTCGCGTCCCGGGGTCTCGGCCTCCTTCTCGATCTCGGAGACGCCGCCGAAGAACTGCAGCTGGATGCGTCGGACGGGGAGCTTGAAGCGGATCGCGGCCACGGTGTGGGCGAGTTCGTGGACCAGGACGGAGGCGTAGAAGGCGACGGCGAAGAAGAGGGAGACCAGGTAGCGGGCGGCGCCGAGCTCGGGCAGCACGCGGTCGAGCTGGCCGCCGAAGACCCAGGTGATCAGGGCGGCGACGAGGAACCAGCTCGGTGCCACATAGACCGGCACGCCGAACGGCCGGCCCATGAGGATGCCTCCGCCCGGCTCCTTGGGCCGTGGCTGTGGCGGCTCGCCCTTGGCGATGCCGGAGTGGGCGAGCGTCCGGTGTTCGGGGTGCGGGTCGTCGGGGTGGGTACCGGGGTCGTGGGCGGGGGGGTGCGTGCCGTCGCGGGTGCCGGGCTCGTGGGCCGCGCGGGCGTCCGGCCGGGCCGGGGGGTGCGTGCCGTCGCGGGGCGCGGTGCGGTCGTCACCGGCCGGGGGGTGCAGAGCGCGGGGCGGAATGCTGGTGCCGGGGGCCCCACTGCCGGTGGTGTGGGCGTCGCCCACGGCACTGTCGACGCCGGTGGTCGCCGATGCGCCGGGAGTGCCGCTGTCGCCCGGCTCGCCCGCCGGGTCGCTGACACCGGAGGTCTCCGGGCCGCCGCCACCAATGGCCTGCGGGCCGTCGGCGCCGGGGGGCGGCGTGGCCGTGTCGCCGGGGCTCTCCGGAGTGCCGGCCGTGGCATCGGCGTCCTGGGGGCCGGTTGTCGGGCCGTCGGGGCAGGTGGGATCGGCGGGGCGTGAGGGCCTCGGCCGGGCGGTGTGCTCGGCGTCGGCCGGGTCGTGGTCCGCGGTGGGCGTGCCGGGGTGGGGCTCCGGGCCGGCGGGGTGGGTGTGGTCGGTCGTCGGGGCCGTTGGACCTGCGGGGTGCTCGGCCGGCTCCTGGTTGCCGGACCGCGGCTGCCCGCTCGCGCCGCTCACGTCCACGGTGTCCCCTCGTTCGAAGCGTCTTCCGTACCTGCCGGACGGAAGGGTCTCTGGTCGATGGTATGCGGCCTTGGTGGCGCGTTTCGCCCCGGCACCCCTTGTGTTTGCCTCACGGACGGGGTGGCCGGGCAGGGGCGGCGGCTGGGTCACTGTCAGTGGTGGGCCGTAAGGTCTGGGGCATGGACAGCAGCATCGAGGACGCCGCCGCCCCACGGGGCGGCGCCGAGCAGACGGAACCGGCAAAGGCGCCGCAGCCGACGCCCCTGACGGCGCCGGTGCCGGGCCCGTCGACGCCTGTGGAGACGCCCGGGCCGGACTCGGCGGTGCCGGCCGCGCCCGGGTCCGGTGCGGAGTGGGTCGCCATAGCTCCGACGTCGCTGTCCCCGTCCCGGGCCGGTGATTTCATGCAGTGCCCCCTGCTGTACCGGTTCCGGGTGATCGACCGGCTGCCGGAGAAGCCGAGCGCCGCGGCGACCCGGGGCACCCTGGTGCACGCGGTGCTGGAGCGGCTGTTCGACGCGCCGGCGCCGGAGCGGACCGCGCCGCGGGCCAAGGCGCTGATCCCGGGGCAGTGGGAGCGGCTGCGGGAGAGCAGGCCGGAGCTGACGGAGCTGTTCGCGGACGATCCGGACGGGCAGCGGGTGGCCGGGTGGCTGGAGGAGGCCGAGCGGCTGGTCGAGCGCTGGTTCACGCTGGAGGACCCGACGCGGCTCGAGCCGGCCGAGCGGGAGCTGTTCGTGGAGGCCGAGCTGGATTCGGGACTGCGGCTGCGCGGGATCATCGACCGGGTGGACGTGGCGCCGACCGGTGAGGTGCGGATCGTCGACTACAAGACGGGGAAGGCGCCGAGGCCGGAGTATTCCGAGGGCGCGCTGTTCCAGATGAAGTTCTACGCCCTGGTCGTGTGGCGGTTGAAGCGGGTCGTCCCGCGCCGGCTGCAGTTGGTGTACCTGGGCAGCGGGGATGTGCTGACGTACGACCCGGTCCTCGCCGATCTGGAGCGGGTGGAGCGCAAGCTGCTCGCGCTGTGGGACGCCATCAGGCAGGCCACGGAGACCGGGGAGTGGCGACCCCGCCCGACGAAGCTGTGCGGGTGGTGCGACCACCAGGCGCACTGCCCGGAGTTCGGCGGCACTCCCCCGCCGTATCCGCTGCCGGTGAGGGCGGCCGAGTCCGGGAGCGTGCAGCAGGGCAGAATGGGCCCGGACTAGCGAAGGAGTCTCACGTGGCCATCCGTGTCCTACTGGTCGACGACCAGCCCCTGCTGCGTACCGGTTTCCGGATGATTCTGGAGGCCGAGCAGGACATCGCGGTCGTGGGCGAGGCCGGCGACGGTCTGCAGGCCCTCGATCAGGTGCGGGCCCTGCAGCCGGACGTGGTGCTGATGGACATCCGTATGCCGCGGATGGACGGGGTGGAGGCGACCCGGCAGATCACCGGGCCGGGCCGGGACGGTCCGGCGAAGGTGCTGGTGCTGACCACGTTCGATCTGGACGAGTACGTGGTGGAGGCGCTACGCGCCGGGGCGAGCGGGTTTCTGCTGAAGGACGCGCCCGCCAATGAGCTGGTGCAGGCCATCCGTGTGGTGGCGGCGGGTGAGGCGATGCTGGCGCCGAGCATCACACGCCGGCTGCTGGACAAGTACGCGGGGCATCTTCCCTCGGGTGAGGAGCCGGTGCCGGACACGCTGAACACCCTCACCGACCGTGAGGTGGAGGTGCTGAAACTGGTGGCGCGCGGCCTGTCCAACGCGGAGATCGCGGCCGATCTGTTCGTCAGCGAGACGACGGTGAAGACGCATGTGGGGCATGTGCTGACCAAGCTGGGTCTGCGGGACCGGGTGCAGGCGGCGGTGTACGCGTACGAGAGCGGTCTGGTGCGTCCCGGCGCGCAGTAGGCGAACGGTCCGCACCGCCGGCGGACGATCCGGGAGGACGCCGCAGGGCGCCCCTCCCCCGTGGAGAGGGGCGCCCTGCGTGTCGGCGGCGTCAACGGGCGTCAGCTCTTGCTGAGTTCCCAGAACCGGAACACGGTGGACGCGTCGAGGCAGTACTCCAGACCGTAGACGCCGTCGCGGACGACCGCGTACTGCTTGGCCTGCCACACGGGCAGGACGGGCAGTTCCGCGGCGACGATGTTCTGGAGCCGGCCGAAGTCCTTGTCGGTGGCGGCCCGGTCGCTCTGCGCGGCGGTGCCGGGGATGAGACTGCCGGTGATGGTGCCGTTGCGGTAGTTGTTGTCCAGCACGTTGCCCTTGCCGAAGAAGGGGGCCGTGAAGTTGTCGGCGTCCGGATAGTCGGGGACCCAGCCCTTGACGTACACGCCGTATCTGCCGGTGGCGATGTCCTTCTCGTACTGGTCGAAGGCGACCGACTTGACGTCGGCGGCGAACAGGCCGCTCGCGTTGAGCTGGCCGGCGATGGCCTTCAGCTCCTGGTCGGTGGCGGGGCCGTAACGGGACGGCGTGGACCACAGGGTGAGCCCGACCTTGCCGGTGATGCCGTCGGCGCGCAGTGCGGCGGCGGCCTTGGCCCGGGAGGGGCGGGCGCCGTAGGTGTCGAAGAAGGCCGTGTCGTGGCCGACGATGCCCGCCGGGATGATCGAGTAGAGCGGGGTGGCGGTGCCCTGGTAGACGTTCGCGATGAGGGCGTCGCGGTCGATGAGGTAGGCCATGGCCTTGCGGACGGCGAGCTTTCCGGCGACCGGGTCCTTCATGTTGAAGACCAGGTGCTGGACCTCGGCGCTGGTGCCGTCGATGACGTCGACGCCCTTGCTGCCGCCCTGCTGGTCGAGGCCGGCGATGTCGGTGGCGGACAGGCCTCGGTAGGCGATGTCGACGTCGCCGTCGAGGAGGGCGTTCTTCAGGGCGGCGCGGTCGCCATGGAAGAACTTCAGGGTGACGCCGGAGTTCTTGACCTCGGCGGTGCCCTTGTAGTTGCCGTTGACGGAGAAGACCGCCTGGTCCTTGTCGAAGGAGTCCAGCTTGTAGGGGCCGGAGCCGACGGCCTTGTGGTCGGTGCGCAGGCCGTTGGCGTCGTACTGGCGGTGGTCGACGATGGAGCCGGCGCCGGAGGCGATCTTGCTGGGGAAGGTGGCGTCGGAGGACTTCAGGTGGAAGACGACCGTCTTGGCGTCCGGTGTGTCGATGCTGCCGAGCATCGGGAACATGACCGCGGGTCCCGCGGGATCGTCGATCTTCAGCGTGCGGTCGAAGGAGAACTTGACGTCCTTCGAGGTGAGCGGGTCGCCGTTGCTGAACTTCAGGCCGCCCTTGAGCGTGCACCGGTAGACGGTGGCGCGGGAGTCGGTGAAGGAGCACTCCTTCGCCAGTTCCGGCTGGGGTTCGGTCTGGCCCTTGGGGAAGCTGAGCAGCGACTGGAAGACGTTGTCGAACAACAGCCAGGAGCCGGGGTCGTAGCCGGATGCCGGGTCCGTGGCGAGGACGTCGTCGGACATCCCCATCACCACGGAGGAGCCGGTACCCCCGGAATCACCGCTCTCCGAGCCGCAGCCGGTCAACAAGCCGGAGGCCAGCCCCGCCACGACGGGCAGGACTGGCCACTGGTTGCGCATGTTCACTTGAGAGTGCCTTGTCGTCGGTTCGTCACCCCCGGGGCCGCCGTCCTGGCCCCGGGGTGTCCGGAGCAGCCGTCCCAGGCCCCGGACGAGAGAGCCGTCAGCCGCTCACACCGCGGCCGAGCTCCCACAGCTGGAGCGTCGAGGAGGAGTTGAGGGCGTAGGCGACGCCCGTGATGTCGTCGCGTGCGGCGACGTACTGCTTGCCCTGCCACAGCGGCAGGACCGGGACGTCGTCGGCGACGATGTCCTGGATCGCCGTCAGGCTCTTGCCGGCGTTGAGCCGGTCGGCCTCGCGGCGGGACTCCGGGATCAGGGTGCGCTGGATCTCGCTGTTGGAGTACGGCGAGCCGAGGAAGTTGTCCTTGTCGAGGAAGGGCGCGAGGAAGTTGTCGGCGTCGGGGAAGTCGGGGAACCAGCCCATGCCGTAGACGTCGTACTGGCCCTTCTGCTCGGCGGGCCGGAAGGTGTCCCAGGAGTGGCCCTGGATGGAGGCGTCGAACAGGCCGCTGGCGTTGAGCTGCTGCTGCAGGACCTGGAACTCCTTCTGGGTGGCGGAGCCGTAGTGGTCGGTGGTGTAGTGCAGGGTCAGCTTGACCGGGGTGGTGATGCCGGCCTTGGCCAGCAGCGCCTTGGCCTTGGCGACGCTGGGGTTGCCGTACTTGTTGAAGAACGAGTTGGAGTGGCCGGTGACGGTGGCCGGGACGAGCGAGTACAGCGGCTCGGCCTGGGTGCCGTAGACCTTGGAGACCAGGGCCGCGCGGTCGACGATCTGGGCCATCGCCTGGCGTACGGCCTTGGACTTCACCGTCGGGGCGTTGGTGTTGAAGGCCAGGTAGCGGATTTCCAGCCCCGGCATGTCGACCAGGTCGACCTTGTCGTCGCCGCCGGCGTCCAGCTTCTGGATCTGGGCGGGCGTCATGGTGCGGGTCATGACGTCGATGTCGCCCTTGGCGATGGCGGCGCCCATGGCGTCGGCGTCGGAGAACGAACGCAGTTCGACCTTGTCGTTGTTCACCTTCACGAAGCCCTTGTAGTTGGGGTTCTTGGTGAAGGTGGCCGCGGTGACCGCGTTGCCGTTGACGTCGGCCTGGAAGGTGTAGGGGCCGGACCCGTCGACCTGGAAGCCGTCGCGCAGCTTGTCCTTCTGGTAGTCCTTCGGGTTGATGATGCCCGCGACCGGAGTGGACAGCTTGTACGGGAACGTGGCGTCGGCGGTCTTGAGGTGGAAGATGACCTCGCGGTCGCCCTGCGTCTCGACGGTGTCGATGGTGTTCAGAAGGGAGGCGACACCGCTGCTGGACTTGATGCGCAGCGCGCGCTCGATGGAGTACTTGACGTCCTGGGCGGTCACCGGGTCGCCGCCGGCGAACTTCAGGCCGTCACGGAGCTTGCAGGCGTAGCGCTCGCTGCCGCTGTCGGTGAAGGAGCAGCTCTCGGCGGCGTCCGGGACGGGGTCGCCCTCGCCCTTGGGCTGCGCCATCAGGGTCTGCACGGTCTGGCGCAGGACGTTCCAGGTGCCGACGTCGTAGGCGTAGGCCGGGTCGAAGGGCGCCGGGGCGTCCTTCGTGGCGGTGAACCGGTCCGTGGTACCGACGACGATGGCATCGCCGCTCTTGCTCCCGCTGGTGGATCCGCCGCACGCGGCGAGAACCGGGGTGAGGAGGCCGGCCACCGCCGGCAGCACCAAAGTCTTGCGGTTCATGCGGGAGTTTCTCCAGAGCTGTTCGGGTCCGTGTATCCGGCATGCATGGGTGGTGCGGCGGACCACGGGGGTTGCGGCGATGTTCTCGCGATGAGATTAGTCCGCGCCCGCAGGAGGGTTCACAGCCGCGCGAGTTGACCCCCCATCACGCAGCGGAACCAGGTGTGGACGCACCGAAAACCCGACAGCGGCATGATTAGTGCAGCATCCCATCAATCGGGACACAAAGACGCGCGGTTCCGGGCCGAACGAGGCCGTCCAGCACACGCGGACCGGCTTGTCGAGGGATGCCGGGGTGGGGAACGTCACACCCGCAACTGTGTGGGGAGTCAGTGGAATTCGGTCGGACGTCCGGCTGCGAATTCCACTCCGGTGTACTTCCCCGGAAATTTGTCCAACCGGGCCAATGGACTTTTCACGCTGGGTGAACGGCTAGCGCATTTCCGTCATCAGGCCGCGTAGAAATGCCAGATCCACCTCTTCCAGCGAGGGCACCACGGTGCGCCCCGCGGCCGGGGTGATGGGGGCGACGGAGGGTACGGCGACCACGCGGCAGCCGGCGGCCTCGGCGGCGGCGACACCGGTCGCGGTGTCCTCGACCACGGCGCATCTGTCCGGGCGCGCACCGAGCCCCGCCGCGGCGAGCAGGTAGGGGTCGGGGAAGGGCTTGGTGCGCGAGACCTCGTCACCGGCGACGGACAGGGCGAAGTGGTGCGGGCCGAGCACACTGAGCACGCGGTCGATGATGCGCCGGTGGGAGGCGGAGACCAGGGCGGTGGGGACGCCGTGCTCGTGGAGTTCGGCGAGCAGCCGGGCGGCGCCCGGCATCAGCGGAAGGGCGCGGTCGATGCGGTCCTCGAAGCCCTCGTTGAGGAGCACGGTGAGGTCGGCGAGGGTGATGTCCGCACCGGTGGCCTCGATGAGGAATCCGGCGCTGCGGGTCATGGGGCCGCCGACCACGACGTGCCGCCAGGACTCGTCCAGGGCGTGGCCGAGGGCCGAGAAGACCTCGACCTCCACGTCCCACCAGAAACCCTCGGTGTCCACCAGGGTGCCGTCCATGTCGAGGAGCACCGCCTGCAGGGCGGAGCCGTCGGCCGTAAGGGTTCCGAGCGCGGGGACCGTGCTGGTCATCCGGGCGCACCTCCTTGGGGGACGAGCAGGCCGGTTCCCGGACAGGGAACCGGCCTGTGGTGGACCGACCAGTGTACGTCTCCGGCGAAGGAAACGCCTCGTTTATCACTCGCGCACAGGGGGTAACCCATCGGGGACCCCCGGCGCAGGCCGGAGGGCCGTCGGCGTGGCCCCTGCCGGCCGGCCCCGGGCGGTCTCACCGGGCGTTGAAGTACTTCGCCTCCGGGTGGTGGATCACGATGGCGTCCGTGGACTGCTCGGGGTGCAGCTGGAACTCCTCGGACAGGTGGACGCCGATCCGTTCGGGCCGGAGCAGGTCCGCGATCTTGGCGCGGTCCTCCAGGTCGGGGCAGGCGCCGTAGCCGAGGGAGAAGCGGGCGCCCCGGTACTTCAGCGCGAACATGTCCTCGATGTCGGCCGGGTCCTCACCGGCGAAGCCCAGTTCGGAGCGGACCCGTGCGTGCCAGTACTCGGCGAGCGCCTCGGCCAACTGGACGGACAGGCCGTGCAGTTCGAGGTAGTCGCGGTAGGAGTTGGCGTCGAAGAGCTTGGCGGTCTCCTCGCCGATGCGTGAGCCGATGGTGACCACCTGGAGGCCGACGACGTCGGTCTCGCCCGACTCCTCGGGCCGGAAGAAGTCGGCCAGGCACAGCCGGCGGCCGCGGCGCTGGCGCGGGAAGGTGAACCGGGTGCGCTCGTTGCCCTGCTCGTCCAGGATGATCAGGTCGTCGTCCTTGGACACGCACGGGAAGTAGCCGTAGACGACGGCCGCCTCCAGCAGGTTCTCCGTCTGGAGCCGGTCCAGCAGGCCGCGCAGCCGGGGGCGGCCCTCGGTCTCCACCAGTTCCTCGTAGGACGGCCCCTCGCCGGTGCGGGCCTGCTTCAGGCCCCACTGCCCCTTGAACAGCGCGCCCTCGTCGAGCCAGCTCGCGTACTCCTTGAGCTGGATGCCCTTGACGATCCGGGTGTCCCAGAACGGCGGGGCCGGCACGGGGTTGTCGGTGGCGACGTCGGAGCGGACGTGCCCTTCCTCCGGGCGCTCGGCGACCTCGACGGCCGTGGCCCGCACCCGGCGCTGCCGCAGTTCGGGCAGCTTGGCTCCGGGCACCCCGCGCTTGACGCCGATGAGGGCGTCCATCAGGCGCAGGCCCTCGAAGGCGTCGCGGGCGTAGCGGACCTCGCCCTCGTAGATCTCGTGCAGGTCCTGCTCGACGTAGGCGCGGGTCAGGGCCGCTCCGCCGAGGATGACCGGGAAGCGGACGGCGAGGCCGCGCTGGTTCAGCTCCTCCAGGTTCTCCTTCATGATCACCGTGGACTTCACCAGCAGCCCGGACATGCCGATGACGTCGGCCCGGTGCTCCTCGGCGGCCTCCAGGATCGCGGAGACGGGCTGCTTGATGCCCAGGTTGACCACGTTGTAGCCGTTGTTGGACAGGATGATGTCGACCAGGTTCTTGCCGATGTCGTGCACGTCGCCGCGCACGGTGGCGAGGACGATGGTGCCCTTGCCCTCGGAGTCCGACTTCTCCATGTGCGGCTCGAGGTGGGCGACGGCCGCCTTCATGACCTCGGCGGACTGCAGGACGAACGGCAGTTGCATCTGGCCGGAGCCGAACAGGTCGCCGACGACCTTCATGCCGTCCAGCAGCGTCTCGTTGACGATGTCGAGCGCCGGGCGGTCCCGCAGGGCCTCGTCCAGGTCGACCTCCAGGCCGTTGCGCTCGCCGTCGATGATCCGCCGCTTGAGGCGCTCCTCCAGCGGCAGCGCGGCCAGCTCCTCGGCCTTGCCCGCCTTCAGCGACTTGGCGGTGGCGCCCTCGAAGAGGGCCATGAGCTTCTGCAGGGGGTCGTAGCCCTCGCCGCGGCGGTCGTAGATGAGGTCGAGGGCGGTCTGCACCTCCTCCTCGGAGAAGCGGGCGATCGGCAGGATCTTGGACGCGTGCACGATCGCCGAGTCCAGGCCCGCCTTGACGCACTCGTCGAGGAAGACGGAGTTCAGCAGGATGCGGGCGGCCGGGTTCAGGCCGAAGGAGATGTTCGACAGACCGAGCGTGGTCTGGACGGCCGGGTGGCGCCGCTTCAGCTCGCGGATCGCCTCGATGGTGGCGAGGCCGTCCTTGCGGGACTCCTCCTGGCCGGTGCAGATGGTGAAGGTCAGGGTGTCGATGAGGATGTCCTCCTCACGGATGCCCCAGTTCCCGGTCAGGTCGTCGATCAGCCGTTCGGCGATCTCGACCTTCTTCTCCGGGGTGCGGGCCTGGCCCTCCTCGTCGATGGTGAGCGCGATCAGGGCGGCGCCGTGCTCCCGCGCCAGCCGGGTGACCTTGGCGAACCGGGAGTCGGGGCCGTCGCCGTCCTCGTAGTTCACGGAGTTGATCACCGCGCGGCCGCCCAGCTTCTCCAGGCCCGCCTGGATGACGTCGACCTCGGTGGAGTCCAGCACGATCGGCAGGGTGGAGGCGGTGGCGAACCGGCCGGCCAGCTGCTCCATGTCGGCGACGCCGTCCCTGCCGACGTAGTCCACGCACAGGTCCAGCATGTGCGCGCCTTCGCGGATCTGCTCCCGGGCCATCTCCACGCAGTCGTCCCAGCGGCTCTGGAGCATGGCCTCGCGGAACTTCTTGGAGCCGTTGGCGTTGGTGCGCTCGCCGATGGCCAGGTAGGAGGTGTCCTGGCGGAAGGGGACCGTCTGGTAGAGGGAGGCGGCGCCGGGCTCGGGGCGCGGGTCGCGCGCGGGCGGGGTGAGGCCCCGGACGCGCTCGACGACCTGGCGCAGGTGCTCGGGGGTCGTGCCGCAGCAGCCGCCCACGAGGGAGAGGCCGTACTCGCGGACGAAGGTCTCCTGGGCGTCGGCCAGCTCGGGCGCGGTCAGCGGGTAGTGGGCGCCGTCCTTCCCGAGGACGGGCAGGCCCGCGTTGGGCATGCAGGACAGCGGGACGCGGGCGGTGCGGGCGAGGTAGCGCAGGTGCTCGCTCATCTCGGCCGGGCCGGTGGCGCAGTTCAGGCCGATCATGTCGATGCCGAGCGGTTCCAGTGCCGTGAGGGCCGCTCCGATCTCGGAGCCGAGCAGCATGGTGCCGGTGGTCTCGACCGTCACCGACACGATCACCGGCAGGTCCAGGCCGAGGGCGTCGAGTGCGCGGCGGGCGCCGAGCACGGCGGCCTTGGTCTGCAGCAGGTCCTGGGTGGTCTCCACCAGCAGCGCGTCGGCGCCGCCGGTGACCAGGCCCTCGGCGTTGCGCTGGTAGGCGTCGCGCAGGGTGGTGTACGGGGCGTGGCCGAGGGTGGGCAGCTTGGTGCCGGGGCCCATGGAGCCGAGCACCCAGCGGGGGCGGCCGTCCTGGGCGCCGAACGCGTCGGCGACCTCGCGGGCCACGCGGGCGCCGGCCTCGGACAGCTCGTACACGCGCTCGGAGATGTCGTACTCGCCGAGCGCCGAGTGGTTGGCCCCGAAGGTGTTGGTCTCGACGCAGTCGACGCCCACGGCGAAGTACGCCTCGTGGACGGAGCGGACGATGTCGGGGCGGGTGAGGTTGAGGATCTCGTTGCAGCCCTCGAGCTGCTGGAAGTCCTCGAGGGTGGGTTCCTGGGCCTGGAGCATGGTGCCCATGGCTCCGTCGGCGACCACCACGCGGGTGGCGAGGGCCTCTCGGAGCGCGGACGCACGGGTCCGGCTGTCGGCGGAAGGGGACGGTGGCAACGAGGCCATGAAGGGGCTCCCTAAATGCGACGGCTGTCGGCTATGCGGCTTCCCCGGCTGAGCCGGGAAAGGGCACGGCGCCAGCCTAACCGGCGGTGGGCTTGGATGGGCAGGTCCGTCCACGACGCGGACGGACAGGGCGGTCCAGGAACCGGACGCGGGTGGCGCGCGCGCCACACCCAGGTCACGTGTGATGTAACAAGTGCCGTCCGACCATTGGCGGTAGGTCGGCAACGACCGGTAGTGTTCGGCATTGTCGAACGGTGTCGTCGGGCGCCGAGGCAGTGTCCAAGAGGACGGAGGCAGGACGGCGATGGCACGGAACATCCAGTCGCTCGAACGGGCGGCCGCGATGCTGCGGTTGCTGGCAGGCGGCGAGCGGCGGCTCGGCCTGTCGGACATCGCCTCGTCCCTGGGCCTCGCCAAGGGCACCGCCCACGGCATTCTGCGCACCCTCCAGCAGGAGGGCTTCGTGGAGCAGGACGACGCCTCCGGGCGCTACCAGCTGGGCGCCGAGCTGCTCCGTCTGGGCACCACTTATCTGGACGTGCACGAGCTGCGGGCCCGGGCCCTGGTGTGGACCGACGACCTGGCCCGTTCCAGCGGGGAGAGCGTCTATCTGGGAGTCCTGCACCAGCAGGGCGTGCTGATCGTGCACCACGTCTTCCGCCCCGACGACAGCCGGCAGGTGCTGGAGATCGGCGCCATGCAGCCGCTGCACTGCACCGCACTGGGCAAGGTCCTCTCCGCGTACGACCCGGTCGCGCACAGCGAGGCACTGGAGACCGAGCGGAAGGCCTTCACCGACCGCACGGTGTGCGACGCCGAGGACTTCGAGCACCTTCTCGACCTCACGCGCGCGCGTGGGTACGCGGCCGACGTGGAGGAGACCTGGGAGGGCGTGGCGTCCGTCGCCGCACCCATCCACGACCGGCGCCGCATGCCCGTGGGCGCGGTCGGCATCACCGGCGCCGTGGAACGCATGTGCCGGGACGGGGAACTGCGTCCCGAGCTGATCGCGGCGGTGCGCGACTGCGCCCGCGCGGTGTCCAGGGACCTGGGCGCGGGACGGTTCTGAGGGCTGCGCCCCTTGTGCGGGTCGACCGGGACGCCGAGCGGCGTTCCGGTTCTCGCCCTACCCTGAAATGGACATATCGGGCTCATACCTACGTCAGCGTGCGAAGAGTGACAACCGGAAGCGATCAATAACGATCCTGTTTTCGATAACAGAACCCTTGACGCATGCGTAACGCCGAAGCAAGACTCCCGTCCATCGGTCGGCATTGTCGAACACCTACCGGCAATACGCGCTAGAGTGTGACAACGCCAAGGGCCGGCATCGCTCTCACCCCCGAGGGCGCCAGAACCCCGGCGGGACCGGGGTTCGGCTAACCCTGGACGAAGGACAAAGGAGTCGCGGGTGTCCAGCTCCGACATCTTCATCGGCGAGACCATCGGTACCGCCATACTCATCCTGCTCGGCGGCGGCGTCTGCGCGGCCGTCACGCTGAAGGCCTCCAAGGCCCGTAACGCCGGTTGGCTCGCCATCGCCTTCGGGTGGGGCTTCGCCGTCATGACGGCCGTCTACATCTCCGGACCGCTCTCCGGTGCACACCTCAACCCGGCTGTCACCGTCGCCCTGGCCATCAAGAACAACGACTGGAGCAACGTTCCGACCTATTTCGCCGGACAGCTGCTCGGCGCGATGATCGGCGCGACGCTGGTGTGGGTCGCCTACTACGGCCAGTTCCACGCCCACCTGACCGACAAGGAGATCGTCGGCGGTCCGGGCGCGCAGGCCACCACGGCCAAGGCGGTCGAGGCCCAGGAGAAGGGCGCCGGCCCGGTCCTCGGCATCTTCTCCACCGGTCCGGAGATCCGGAACGCGGTACAGAACCTCGCCACGGAAATCATCGGCACCGTCGTGCTGATCCTCGCGGTCCTCACTCAGGGCCTGAACGACAAGGGCAACGGCCTCGGCATCCTCGGCGGTCTGATCACCGCGTTCGTGGTGGTGTCGATCGGCCTCTCGCTCGGCGGCCCGACGGGCTACGCGATCAACCCGGCCCGTGACCTGGGCCCGCGCATCGTGCACGCCCTGCTCCCGCTGCCCAACAAGGGTGGTTCCGACTGGGCTTACGCCTGGGTCCCGGTGGTCGGCCCGCTGATCGGCGGCGCGATCGCTGCAGGCATCTACAACGTCGCCTTCGCTTAGACAGCACCTCGAAGCACGCGCCGTACGTACAGCCCCATCACACGGATCTTTCAGGAGCACACAGTGACCGACGCCCACACCGCAGGCCCGTTCATCGCCGCGATCGACCAGGGCACGACCTCCAGCCGCTGCATCGTCTTCGACCGGGACGGCCGCATCGTGTCCGTCGACCAGAAGGAGCACGAGCAGATCTTCCCGAAGCCGGGCTGGGTCGAGCACGACGCCAACGAGATCTGGACCAACGTCCAGGAAGTCGTCGCCGGGGCCGTCGCCAAGGCCGGCATCACCCGTGACGACATCAAGGCCATCGGCATCACCAACCAGCGCGAGACCACCGTGCTGTGGGACAAGAACACCGGTGAGCCCGTCCACAACGCCATCGTCTGGCAGGACACCCGCACCGACGCCCTGTGCCGGGAGCTGGGCCGCAACGTCGGCCAGGACCGCTTCCGCCGCGAGACCGGCCTGCCGCTGGCCTCGTACTTCTCCGGCCCCAAGGCCCGCTGGCTGCTCGACAACGTCGACGGTCTGCGCGAGCGCGCCGAGGCCGGCGACATCCTCTTCGGCACCATGGACACCTGGGTCATCTGGAACCTGACCGGCGGTGTCGACGGCGGCAAGCACGTCACCGACGTGACCAACGCCTCCCGCACCATGCTGATGAACCTGCACACCATGGAGTGGGACGGGAAGATCGCCGAGTCCATCGGCGTGCCGCTCGCGATCCTGCCGGAGATCCGCTCCTCCGCCGAGGTCTACGGCGAGGTCACCGGCGGCAAGCTCGGCGACGTGATCGGCGGCATCCCGGTCGCCTCCGCGCTCGGCGACCAGCAGGCGGCCCTGTTCGGCCAGACCTGCTTCTCCGAGGGCGAGGTCAAGTCCACCTACGGCACCGGCACCTTCATGGTGATGAACACCGGTGACAAGATCATCAACTCCTACGCCGGTCTGCTGACCACGGTCGGTTACAAGATCGGCGACCAGCCGACGGTCTACGCCCTCGAGGGCTCGATCGCCGTCACCGGCTCGCTGGTGCAGTGGATGCGCGACCAGATGGGCCTCGTCTCCACCGCCGCCGAGATCGAGACGCTCGCGCTCTCGGTCGAGGACAACGGCGGCGCCTACTTCGTACCGGCCTTCTCCGGTCTGTTCGCCCCGCACTGGCGCTCCGACGCCCGCGGTGTGATCGCCGGTCTGACCCGGTACGTCACCAAGGCGCACCTCGCGCGCGCCGTCCTGGAGGCGACCGCCTGGCAGACCCGGGAGATCGCCGACGCCATGGTCAAGGACTCCGGCGACGAGCTGGTGGCCCTGAAGGTGGACGGCGGCATGACCTCCAACAACCTGCTGATGCAGACCCTCGCCGACGTTCTGGACGCACCGGTGGTGCGCCCGATGGTCGCCGAGACCACCTGCCTCGGCGCCGCCTACGCCGCCGGTCTCGCCGTCGGCTTCTGGTCCAGCACCGACGAACTGCGCGCCAACTGGCGCCGGGCCGCCGAATGGACCCCCCAGATGGACGCGGACACCCGCGACCGTGAGTACAAGAACTGGCTCAAGGCCGTCGACCGGACCATGGGCTGGATCGAGGACGAGAGCTGAGCGGCCCACATCAGCTCAGACATCTCTGACGAGGAGTAAGTACCCGACATGACCAGTCAGTCCACCCTGCAGTCCGTGCCTGCCCTGGGGACGCACCCGGCCTCCGGCTCCAACCCGAGTCGGGCCGAGACCAGGGAGCAGCTCTCCAAGGCGTCGTACGACCTTCTGGTGATCGGCGGCGGCATCCTGGGCATCTCCACCGCCTGGCACGCCGCGCAGTCCGGCCTGAGGGTGGCTCTGGTCGACGCCGGCGACTTCGCCGGCGCCACCTCCTCCGCCTCCTCCAAGCTGCTCCACGGCGGTCTGCGCTACCTGCAGACCGGCGCGGTGAAGCTGGTGGCGGAGAACCACTTCGAGCGCCGTGCGGTCTCCCGCCAGGTGGCCCCCCACCTGGCGAACCCGCTCACCTTCTACCTCCCCGTGTACAAGGGCGGGCCGCACGGCGCGGCGAAGCTCGGCGCGGGCGTCTTCGCCTACTCCGCGCTCTCCGCGTTCGGCGACGGCGTCGGCCACCTGCTCTCCCCCGCCAAGGCTGCGCAGGACGTGCCCGAGCTGCGCACCGAGAACCTCAAGGCCGTGGCCGTGTACGGCGACGACCAGATGAACGACGCGCGCATGGCGCTGATGACGGTCCGCGCGGCCGTCGACGCGGGCGCGGTCGTCCTCAACCACGCCGAGGTCGCGGGCCTGCGCTTCACCAACGGCCGGGTCACCGGTGCGGAGCTCAGGGACCGGGTCTCCGGCGAGGAGTTCGGCGTCGACGCCCGCCTGGTGCTCAACGCCACCGGCCCGTGGGTCGACCACCTGCGCAGGATGGAGGACCCGAACGCGGCGCCGTCCATCCGGCTGTCCAAGGGCGCGCATCTGGTCCTGAAGCGGACCTCCCCGTGGAAGGCCGCCCTGGCCACCCCCATCGACAAGTACCGCATCACCTTCGCCCTCCCCTGGGAGGACATGCTGCTGCTCGGCACCACCGACGAGGAGTACGAGGGCGACCCGGCGGACGTGTCCGTCAACGACAAGGACATAGCCCAGATCCTGGACGAGGCCGCGTTCTCCGTCCGGGACCAGCAGCTGCGGCGCGAGCTCATCACCTACGCCTTCGCGGGCCTGCGCGTGCTGCCGGGCGGCCCCGGCGACACCGCCAAGGCCAAGCGCGAGACGGTGGTGACCGAGGGCAGGGGCGGGATGCTGTCCGTCGCGGGCGGCAAGTGGACCACCTTCCGGCACATCGGCCGTACGGTCATGCAGAAGCTGGAGTCGCTGCCGGGCCGGCCGCTGGGCGACGACTTCGAGCCGATCGCCTCCCTGCCGAAGAAGCTGCCGCTGCCCGGTGTCGCCAACCCGCGCGCCGTCGCCCACCGCCTGCTGGTGGACCACCCGGCGCCGGGTCCGCGGATGGCCGCCGACACCGCCAAGCACCTGGCCACCCACTACGGCTCCCTGGCCTTCGACATCGCCCGCCTGGCGAACGAGAACCCGGAGCTGGCCGAGCGCGTCCACCCGGACGCCCCGGAGATCTGGGCGCAGGTCGTCTGGGCCCGTGACCACGAGTGGGCCGAGACGCCTGACGACGTCCTGCGCCGCCGCACCACGCTGACGATCCGGGGCCTGGCCACGGACGACGTCCGCGCGAAGGTGCAGGACCTGCTCGACAAAAAGTAGGCCTCGGCGGCGGCCGGTCCGCTCCCCCCGACCGGGACCGGCCGCCACCGCAGCACCGGACCCCGCCGCACCGGGTCCGGGCATGGGGGGGGGGGGGGCCCCCCCCCCTGGGGGCGCCCCCCCCCCCAACCCCCGGGCAGACCGCGCCCCGCCGGTGGGCGGGGGCCCCGCACCAG